>DATCKT010000308.1:0-16838 GCA_036562195.1 Limnochordales bacterium | reverse complement strand
GTCCTGGAGAACCCCTACCTGCTCTTCACCGACCGCAAGATCAGCTCGGTGCACGACATCGTCCCGGTGTTGGAGAAGACCATGCGCACCGGCCGGCCGCTGGTCATCATCGCCGAGGACGTGGAAGGCGAGGCCCTGGCGACGCTGGTGGTCAACAAGATCCGCGGCGTGCTGCAGGTGGCGGCGGTCAAGGCCCCGGGCTTCGGTGACCGGCGCAAGGCCATGCTGGGCGACATGGCGGTGCTGACGGGCGGCCGGGTCGTGTCTGAAGACCTGGGCATCAAGCTCGAGAACGTGACCCTCGACATGCTGGGACAGGCGGGCAAGGTGCGCATCACCAAGGACGAGACCGTCATCGTGGACGGCCGCGGCTCCAAAGAGGCCATCGAGGCCCGCGTGGCCCAGATCCGCCGGGAGATGGAGGAAACCGACTCCGACTACGACCGGGAGAAGCTGCAGGAGCGGCTGGCCAAGCTGGCCGGCGGCGTGGCGGTCATCCGGGTCGGCGCGGCCACCGAGACCGAGCTGAAGGAGCGCAAGCACCGCATCGAGGACGCCCTGTCCGCCACCCGGGCCGCCGTGGAGGAAGGCATCGTCCCCGGCGGCGGCACGGTGTACGTGTACCTCCAGAAGAAGCTGGACGAGATCGAAGCCGAGGGCGACGAGCGCACGGGCGTGCAGATCGTGCGGCGGGCCCTGGAGGAGCCGCTGCGGCAGATCGCCATCAACGCGGGCCTCGAGGGCGCCGTGATCGTGCAGCGGGTGCGGGAGCTGCCGCAGGGCCACGGCTTCGACGCCTTAACCGGCCAGTTCGTGGACATGGTGCAGGCGGGCATCATCGACCCGGCGAAGGTGACCCGCTCGGCCCTGGAGAACGCGGCCAGCATCGCCGGCATGGTGCTGACCACGGAAACCCTCATCGCCGAAGCCCCCGAAGAGGAGGAGGCGGCGCCCGGCGGGAACATGCCGCCCATGTAAGCCGGTGCCGGGGGAGCCGGTTTCCCCGAATCCCTGCCGGCACCATCTCGGACGACCCCATGCCGGGAGCAGCGCCCAGCGCGAGTGACGACGCAGGCCCTGGGCACGGCGCCGTGCCCAGGGCCTTTTGGCATGGCTTGCTCATTCTTTCGGCTATGTGCTAGGATCAGAGAATCAGAGAAAACATGGAGGCGGTGACCCCGCTTGCATCCCGATGTAGCCAAAATCCTTCTCGATGAGCAAACGGTCCAAGCAAAAGTCCGTGAGTTGGGGGTCCGCCTGTCCGAGGACTATGCGGGCAAAGTCCCGGTCTTGGTCTGTATCCTGAAAGGCGCGTTCATCTTCACCGCCGACCTCATGCGCCACCTGACCATCCCCGTCCAGGTGGATTTCATGGCCATCAGCAGCTACGGCAACCGGGCGCGCACGTCGGGCGTGGTGCAGATCCTCAAGGACTTGGACAGCTCCATTGAGGGCCAGCACGTGGTGGTGGTGGAGGACATCATCGACTCGGGGCTCACCCTGAACTACTTGATGGACAACCTCCGCTCCCGCCGCCCCGCGTCGCTGCGCACGTGCGTGCTCCTAGACAAGCCCAGCCGGCGGGAGATGCCGTTCACCCCCGACTACGTCGGGTTCCAGGTTCCGGATGAGTTCGTCGTCGGCTACGGCCTGGACTATGCCGGCCTGTACCGCAACCTGCCCTACATCGGGGTGCTGAAACCGGAAGTCTACGCCAAGCACGCGTGACGCGCGGCGCAACGAACGGAGGCCAACCCGTTGAGTTCCACCGCACCGGCGCCCGCCGCCAACCCGGCCGCGGGCGAGCTTGTGATCGTATTGGACTTCGGCGCGCAGTACGGGCAGCTCATCGCCCGCCGCATCCGGGAGCAGCAGGTGTACTGCGAAGTGCTGCCGGGGGACAGCCCGGCCGAGCGGGTGCTGGACCGTCAGCCCAAGGCCATCGTCCTGTCCGGCGGCCCGGCCAGCGTGTACGAGCCGGACGCGCCGCGGGTGGACCAGCGGCTGCTTGAGGCCGGCATCCCGGTGCTGGGCATCTGCTACGGGATGCAGCTCCTCGCGGCCCAGCTGGGCGGCCGGGTGCGGGCCGCGGAGCGGCGGGAGTTTGGGCGCACACAGCTGTTTGTACGGGACTTCAGCGACCTGTTCCGGGGCCTTGTGCCGGACGACGACGGCGCCCTCATCTGCTGGATGAGCCACGGCGACGTGGTGGAGGAAGTGCCGGCCGGTTTCGAGGTGCTGGCGACCACGGCCCACACGCCCGTCGCGGCCATGGCCGACCGCCGTCGGCGCCTGTACGGGATCCAGTGCCATCCGGAGGTGGCCCACACCCCGTGGGGCAGCCAGCTGCTGCGCAACTTCCTGTTTGACATCAGCGGCTGCCGGGGCGACTGGACCGCCGCCTCCTTCACTGAGCGGGCCGTGGCCGAAGTGCGGGAGCAGGTGGGCGAAGGCCGGGTCATCTGCGCGTTGAGCGGCGGCGTCGACTCCGCCGTGGCCGCGACGCTGGTGCACCGGGCCATCGGGTCGCAGCTGGTGTGCATCTTCGTGGACCACGGCCTGCTGCGCCAGGGGGAGGCCGAGCAGGTGGTGGCCACCTTCCGGGAGCGGGGCCTGGAGCTGGTCTTTGTGGACGCGCGGGAGCGGTTTCTGCGGCGCCTGGAGGGCGTGGCGGACCCGGAGCGCAAGCGCAAGATTATCGGCGAGGAGTTCATTCGGGTCTTTGAGGAGGAGGCCCGCCGCCTGGGCGATGTACGCTATCTCGTCCAGGGCACCGTGTATCCCGACGTCATCGAGAGCGGCACCGGCCGAGCGGCCCTCATCAAGAGCCACCACAACGTCGGCGGGCTGCCGGAGCGGATGAACCTCAAGCTCATCGAGCCGCTGCGCTTCCTGTTCAAGGATGAGGTGCGGCGAGTGGGATTGGAACTGGGCCTGCCCGAGTCCATCATCTGGCGCCATCCGTTCCCCGGCCCCGGCCTGGCGGTGCGGGTCATGGGCCCGGTCACCGCGGAGAAGCTGGCCGTGGTGCGGGCCGCGGACGCGATTGTCCTGGAGGAGATCCAGCGGGCGGGGCTCGCCCGGGAGGTGTGGCAGGCCTTCGCCGTCCTGACCGACACCCGCAGCGTGGGCGTCATGGGGGATCAGCGCACCTACGGCCACGTGGTGGCGGTGCGGGCCGTGACCAGCACCGACGCCATGACGGCCGATTGGGCGCGGCTGCCGTATGAAGTGCTGGAGCGCATCTCCTCCCGCATCCTGAACGAGGTACCGGCGGTCAGCCGGGTCGTGTACGACATCAGCCCCAAACCGCCCGCCACCATCGAATGGGAGTAGACGGGGCATGGCGGAGCCGCTGTACACACGCCGCATGACCCCGCGGGGGCTCAAAGACTTCCTGCCCAAGGACGCGGCCCGCAAAGGGGCCGTGGAAACCGCACTGGCGACCACCTTCGCCCGGTGGGGGTATGAAGAAGTCATCACCCCCACCGTCGAGTTTTTCGAGTCCCTCGCCCTGGGCGCCGGTCCCGAATTGGTGGAGAAGATGTACCGTCTCTTTGATCGGGAGGGCCACACGCTGGCCCTGCGCCCGGAGGTGACGACGCCCATCGGGCGCGTGGTGGCCACCCGCCTCAGAGACGAGCCGTTGCCCTTGCGCCTGTACTACGTGGCCAACGTGTTCCGCTACGAAGAACCCCAGGCCGGCCGGCAGCGGGAGTTTTGGCAGGCCGGGGTGGAGTTGGTGGGCGCGCCGGGCCCCGCCGCCGACGCGGAGGTCATCGCCTTGGCGGCCACGGCCCTGGCGGCGGCGGGTCTCGAACACTTCCGCGTCGACATCGGCCAAGTAGGCTACTTCAACGGCATCCTGGAGGGCGCCGTGTTGTCCGAGGACGACCGGCGGGCCCTGCGCCGGGCCCTGTTGCGCCGGGACTACGTGGCCTTGGACGAGCTGCTGGCCCGCACCGGGCTGCCCGCCGACAAGCAGCGGCTGCTGCGGGAGCTGCCGCGGCTCAGGGGGCGGGAGGAGGCCATCGAACGGGCCTGGATCCTGGCCGACAACGCCACCTCCCGGCGGGCGGCCGAAAACCTGCGGGACATCTACGCGGCTCTGGCCGACCACGGCGTCACCGAGCGGGTGTACGTCGATTTCGGCATGATCAAGGACCTGGACTACTACACCGGCATGGTGCTGGAAGGCTACACGCCCGACCTGGGCTTCACGGTGCTCACGGGCGGGCGCTACGACAACCTCATCGGCCGTTTCGGCTTCGACTGCCCGGCCACCGGATTCGTGGTCGGCGTGGAGCGGCTGATGCTGGCCTTGACGGGACAAGGCTGGGACCCGACCCAGGACGAGGCGTCCCGGCGCTGGCTGTTGAGCTGCGACGACGCCGGGCGGCGCCGGGCCTTGGCCGCGGCCGCGGCGCTGCGGGCCCACGGCTGGCAGGTGGCGGTGGACGTGGTGTCCCGGTCCTTAGAGGACGCCATCGCCTACGCCCGGGCCCGGGGCATGGCGCATGTGGCCCGGTATGTGGGCCGCGAGCCGGTGCGGGTCTTCTCAACCCCCGATTACCGGGAGGTGCCCCTGGACGGCGGTCGTCCCGGACAGCTGGGCGCGGAGGTCCTGGCTTTGCTGGAGCCAAGGCTGACGGATCCGGGGGCGGAGGCGGGACCGCAGGCCCATGCAGGCCGGGCGGCGGAGGCGCATTCGGAGAGGGGCGAGGACCCTTGACCAGCGCGCGTCCGTTCACCATCGCCCTGCCCAAGGGGCGGCTCCTGGACCATGTGGCGCCCCTTTTGGAGGCGGCGGGCATCGCCACCGCGGACATCGCGGCGGCCAGCCGGCGGCTCGTCCTGGACAAGGGGCCGATTCGGTTTCTCATCTGCCGGGCCGCCGACGTGCCCACCTTCGTCGAGTACGGCGCCGCGGATGTGGGCGTCGCCGGCAAGGACGTGCTGTGGGAAGCGGGCCGCAATGTGGCGGAACTGCTGGATCTGGGCATCGGCCGCTGCCGGCTGGTGGTCGCGGCGCCCCAGGCGTCGGGTGTCGCCCGCGTGCAAGACCTGGACTTCAACAGCCGGGTCGCGACCAAATACCCGCGGGTGGCGCGGCGGTACTTCAACGAGCAGGGCATCCAAGTGGAAGTGATCCCGCTGCACGGCAACATCGAGCTGGCGCCCTTGGTGGGCCTGGCCGACGCCATCGTCGACGTGACGGAAACCGGCCGCACCCTGAAGGACAACGGCCTGGTGGTGCTGGCCACCATCGGCGTCAGTACCGCGCGCCTCATCGCCAATCCCGTCCGCTACAAGATCCGGTCCCAGGAGATCGATCAACTGGTGACGGTGCTGGAGGCGGCGTGCCAGCGGGCGGCGAAGGGACAGTGACGGGCCGGCCCAAGAAGAAAGCGGCCGGCGCCGCCGGGCCGGCCGGTTGCGGGATGACGCCGAGTACGGGAGGGGATGCCATGATGGATGCCGCGGGACGGGGGCGCCGCGGGGAAGTCACGCGCCGGACGGCGGAAACCGACATCCGCCTGGTGCTGGAGCTGGATGGCCGCGGCCGGGCGGCCGTGGAGACGGGCATCGGCTTCTTCGACCACGTGCTTACCGCCTGGGCCCGCCACGGGCTGTTTGACCTGGAGGTGCACGCTCAAGGCGATCTGCACGTGGACGGGCACCACACCGTCGAGGACACCGGCCTTTGCTTGGGCCAGGCCTTGCGGCAGGCGTTGGGCGACAAGGCGGGCATCCGCCGGTTCGGCCACGCCTACGTGCCCATGGACGAGGCGCTGGTGCTGGCCGCGGTGGACATCAGCGGCCGGCCGTACCTGGCCTACGACCTGGCGGTGCACGGGCGGGTCGGCGGTTTCGACGCGCAGCTGGGGGAAGAGTTCTTCCGAGCCCTGGTGAACACGGCCGGCATCACGCTCCACCTGCGGCAGCTGGCCGGCCGCAACACCCATCACGTGTTGGAGGCGGCCTTCAAGGCCGCGGCGCGGGCGCTGCGGGACGCCGTGGCGCTGGACCCGCGGGTCGAGGGCGTCCCATCCACCAAGGGTGTGATCGAATGAGGGGCGCCAGCCTGATGGGGACGGCTATGGTCTGGTGGACAGGCACGCCGGGGGCCGGCGTGGGGACGCGGGCGGGTGCGGCGCGCCGGCAAACCGCTCGGGAGGAGAAGGCGGCATGCTGATCATTCCGGCCATTGACTTGCGGGGCGGCCGCTGCGTGCGGCTGGTCCAAGGCGACCCTTCCCGGGAAACCGTGTACGCTGACGACCCGGTGGCCGTGGCCCGCCGGTTCGCGGCCGCGGGGGCGCGCCGGCTGCACGTGGTGGATCTGGACGGCGCCTTCGAGGGGTTGCCGCGAAACTTGTCTGTGGCCCTCGACATTGCGCGCGCCGTGGACATCCCGGTGCAGCTGGGAGGCGGCATCCGGACCATGGCCGCCATCGAGGCGGTGCTGTCGGCCGGCGTCGCCTACGTGATCCTGGGCACCGCGGCCATCGAGCAGCCGGAGCTGGTGGAGGAGGCGTGCCGCCGCTTCCCGGGCCGGGTGCTGGTGGGCATCGACGCCCGGGACGGCCGGGTGGCCGTGCGGGGCTGGGCGGAGGGCACCGGGCGGGACGCGGTGGAGCTGGCCCGGGAGATGGGCCGGCGGGGTGTGCGGCAGATCATCTTCACCGACATCGCACGGGACGGCACGCTGCAAGGCCCCAACCTGGACGCCCTCCAGCGGGTGGCCGCGGCCGGGCCGCAGGTCATCGCTTCAGGGGGCGTGAGCAGCCTGGCCGATCTGGAAGCCCTCGCGGCGCTGGAAGAGCGGGGCGTGGTGGGAGTCATCATCGGCAAAGCCCTCTACACGGGCGCCATCGACCTGGCCCAAGCGCTGGCCATAGGCGAGGCCGGAAGCCGGCCGGCCCGGGGTACGGCCGCCGGACCCGCGGGTGGGGCGGGGGTCAAGCGGGTCATTCCGTGTTTGGACATCCGGGACGGGCGGGTGGTGAAGGGCACCCGGTTCCGCGACATCCGCGATGTGGGGGATGCCGAGGAGCTGGCGGCCCGGTATGATCAGGAAGGGGCCGATGAGATCGCGCTCTTCGACATTACCGCGTCCCAAGAAGGCCGCGGCACGATGCTGGATGTGGTGCGCCGCGTCGCGAGGGCCGTATCGGTGCCGCTCACGGTGGGCGGCGGCGTCCGGTCGTTGGCCGACATGGAGGCGCTCCTGGACGCCGGGGCGGCCAAGGTGTCCATCAACACCGCTGCGGTGGCGCGGCCGGACCTGATCCGGGAAGGGGCCGAGCGCTTCGGAAGCGGTTGCATCGTGGTCTCCATTGACTGCCGGCGGCGCACGGGCGAGGACGGCCGGCTGTCCTGGGAAGTGGTGGTCAAGGGCGGTGCGGAGCCGACGGGCATCGATGTGATCGAGTGGGCCCGGCGGGTGGAGGCGTTGGGCGCCGGGGAGCTGGTGCTCAACAGCATCGATGGCGACGGGACGCGGCAAGGCTACGACAACGAGCTCAATCGCCGCGTCAAAGAGAACGTCGGGATTCCCGTGGTGGCCTCCGGCGGCGCCGGCACCATGGAGCATCTGTTGGACGGGTTTCTTGTGGGGCGCGTCGACGCGGTGCTGGCCGCCAGCATCTTCCATTTCCGGCAGGTGGAAATCCGCCGGCTCAAGGAATACCTGCAGCAGGCGGGCGTGCCTGTGCGTTTGTAGCCCGCGGCGGCAGGACGGCAAGTTTTGCGGGGCGCCGGGCGGCGGTGAACCGCGCCCCGGCGTGGGGTGCGACAAGGTCGGGGGGAGAGGCGACATGGAGTGGTCGCGGCTGAGGTTTCAGACCAACGGACTGATCCCTGTGGTGGTGCAGGACGCCGACAGCGGTGAAGTCTTGATGATGGCCTACATGAACCGCGAGGCGCTGCAGCGGACGCTGGAAACGGGCAAGGCGTGGTACTGGAGCCGGAGCCGGCAGACGCTGTGGCTGAAGGGTGAGGAGTCGGGCCACTACCAGCGGGTGCGGGCCATCTTGGCCGACTGCGACGGCGACGCGCTCTTGCTTAAGGTGGAGCAGGAAGGGCCGGGCGCGTGCCATGAGGGCTACCGGTCGTGTTTCCATTACGAGCTGGACCGCGACGGCGAGGCCAGGCCGACGGGGCAGCCCGTGTTCGACCCGGACACGGTCTACGGCGCTCGGGGGCAGGACGTGTTCCAGGAGCTGTATGACATCATCGTCGACCGGCGGGACCACCCGCGGGAAGGGTCGTACACGGCGTACTTGTTCCGCGAGGGCCTCGACAAGATTCTGAAGAAGGTCGGTGAGGAAAGCGCGGAAGTGATCATCGCCGCCAAGAACGACACCCGGCAGCCGCTGCTTGAAGAGACGGCGGACTTGATTTATCATCTGACGGTGCTCATGGCCGAGCGGGGCATCACGCCGCGACAGGTGTTCCAGACGTTGCGCAACCGGCGCAAGGACGCCCAGGCTGCCCATTGACCAAGGGGCCGCGCCAGGAAGCGGGTGGTGCCCGAGGGAGGGCAGCCCAACGTGACCGATTGGCTTCGGGATCTCAACGAAACCCAGTTGGCCGCTGTGCGCCACACGGACGGGCCGCTGTTGATCATCGCCGGCGCGGGCAGCGGCAAGACGCGGGTGCTCACGTACCGCATCGCGTACCTGTTGGAAGTGCGGGGGGTGTCGCCGCGCGCGATCTTGGCGGTGACCTTCACCAACAAGGCCGCCCGCGAGATGCGGGAGCGGGTCACCCGCCTCATCGGCCCGATCGGTGAGCAGGTGTGGGTGGGGACGTTCCACGCCACCTGCGTCCAGATCCTGCGCCGGCATGCGGACCGGCTCGGGTTCCCGCGCCATTTTCTCATCTTTGACACCGCCGACCAGCTGGCGGCCGTCCGGGAAACCCTCAAGGACTTAAACCTGGATCCGAAGCGGTTCGACCCCCGCGGGCTGCTCGCGGCCATCAGCGCGGCCAAAAACGAGCTGCTGGGCCCCGCCGAGTTCAAGGCCAAGGCGGCAGACTTTTGGGAAGAGACCGCGGCGCGGGTGTATGAGCGGTACCAGGCCAAGCTCAAGGACAACGGCGCCTTCGACTTTGACGACTTGATCTTCGCGGTGGTCCGCTTGTTCCGGGAGGACGCCGCGATCCTGGAGCAGTACCGGGAGCGGTTTCGCTTCCTGATGGTAGACGAATACCAAGACACGAACCACGCCCAGTACGTGCTCACCAATCTGCTGGCCGCCACCCATCGCAACCTGTGCGTCGTGGGCGACGCGGACCAGAGCATCTATCGGTTTCGGGGCGCGGACATCCGCAACATCTTGGACTTCGAGCGGGACTATCCGGATGCCACCGTCATCAAGCTGGAGCAGAACTACCGCTCCACCCAACGCATCGTGGAGGCGGCCAACGCGGTCATCGCCAACAACCTGCACCGGCCCGAGAAGACCTTGTGGACCCGCAACCCGCTGGGCGATCCGATCGTTTTCTTCCAGGCGGGGGATGAGCGGGAGGAGGCGGCCTTCGTCGGCGAGGAGATCCGCCACGGCGTGCTGGAAGAAGGGCGGTCGTACCGGGACTTCGCGATTTTGTACCGCACCCACGCCCAGAGCCGCACCTTCGAGGAAGAGTTCATGCACCGCGGGGTGCCGTACCGCATCGTGTCCGGCGTGCGGTTCTATGAGCGCAAGGAGATCAAGGACCTGCTGGCCTATCTGCGGGTGATTTTCAACCCGTACGATGGGCTGAGCCTGCGGCGCATCATCAACGCGCCCCGGCGGGGCATTGGGGACACCACGGTGGGCCGGCTAGAGGCGTACGCCGCGGCGACGGGGCAGCCGCTGTATGAGGTCTTGGCCGATGACGACGCGCTGGCGGAGCTGTCCCCGGCCGTCGCCCAGCGGGTGCGGGCGTTTCACGGGCAGCTGGAAGGCTGGCGGGCGCTGGTGGGCTCCGTCTCCTTGACGGCCCTGGCCGAGCGGGTGCTGCAGGAGTCCGGCTACCTGGCCGAGCTGCACAACGAGCGGACGGTCGAGGCCGAGGCCCGGGTGGAGAACCTGAAGGAGTTCCTTTCCGTGACCCGCCAGTTCGAGGTGGAGCAGGGCCAGGACCTGGGAGCGTTTTTGGAGCATGTGGCCTTGGTGTCCGACGTAGACGCCTACGACCCCGACGCGGACTCGGTGACGCTGATGACGCTCCATGCGGCCAAGGGGTTGGAGTTCCCCGTGGTGTTCCTGGTGGGGATGGAGGAAGGCGTCTTCCCCCACGCCCGGGCGGCCATGGAGCCCGGGGAGCTGGAGGAGGAGCGCCGCCTCTGCTACGTGGGGATGACGCGGGCCATGGAGCGGCTGTACCTGACCTGCGCCCAGCAGCGGATGCTGTACGGGGAGCCGGTGGCGTCGGCGGTATCCAGGTTTGTCGGGGAGATCCCGCCGCACCTCTTGGAGGATCGCTCGGCCGAGCTCCGGGCCCAGGCGGCCCGCGCCCGGTGGCAAGTGCTGCCGGGCGGCCGGAGCGGGGCCGGCATCGGGTCGTCGCCCCCGTCCCGCCGGGGAACGTTGGAGCTGCGGCCGGTGGGCGGGGGCTTCGGCGGCGCGGGCACGGGCCGAGGCACCCGGACGGGCGCCGGCCCAGGCGCCGTGACCGGCGCGGGTGCCGGGATGCGCCGCGGTGGTCAGGCGGCCGGGCCGGGCAGCGGCGCGGGCGGCGGTGCTGCCCTGGGAGCGGAGCGGGGCGCCGGGCCCGCCCAGAACTGGCGTCCGGGCGACCGGGTGTACCACCGGGTGTGGGGCGAGGGCACCATCGTCAGCTGTGAGACGTCGGCGGGCGATCTCATTCTCACCGTCGCCTTTCCGGGTCAGGGGATCAAGAAGCTTTTGGCCAGCATGGCCCCGCTGGAGCGGGTCGGTTCCGAGGATTCCTAGTCGGACCGCCCGCCGCCGCGAGCGGCGCCCACTGGCCGGAAGCGGCCGCACGGCTAGAGCACGCGGGTGCGCAGCCAGCGCCACAGGGCGCCCAGCGGCGTCCAGCGGGCCACGTCGTCTTTGGCCACCAGCGGCACCAGCTGCAGCCGCCGGCCGTCGGCGCCCGCGACTTCCAGGCGGCCCACCACCTGGCCGGCGGCGATGGGCGGGCGCACATCCTCCAGCACGACCTGCACCTGCAGCCGGTTGATGTCCGCGTCCCGCGCCACGACGCGGAAGTCGCCGTCCACGACAGCCTCCAGAGGCGCCAGGCCCCCGGGCACCCGCACCCGGGCCAGGACGCTGCCGTGGGACGCCAGGGTGAGCATGTGGAAGCGGTCAAAGCCGTACTCCAATAGCCGCACGGCGTCGCCGTACCGGTCGGGGCTGGCCAGGACGACGGCGATCAGGCGCATCCCCGAGCGGGAGGCCGCGGCGACCAAGCAGTAGCCGGCGCCGCTGGTGGTGCCCGTCTTGACGCCCTCGATGCCTTCGAAGGCCCACAGCAGCTGGTTGGTGTTGCGCCACGTACGGCTGATGCTGTGCGGCTGGAACACGGGCGTGCGCACGATCTGGCTGAAGGTGGGAAAGAGCATGGCGGTGCGGGCCACGAGCGCCAGGTCGTACGCGGTCGAGTAATGGTCCGGGGCGTCCAGCCCGTGCGCGTTGGCAAACCGCGTGCGCGAGGCGCCCAGCTCCGCGGCGCGCTCGTTCATGAGCCGGACAAAGGCTTCTTGGCTGCCGGCCACGTGCTCGGCCAGGACGTTGGCCGCGTCGTTGCCCGAAGGCAAGAGCAGCCCGTGCAAAAGTTCGAGCACCGTCAGCGTCTGTCCCGCCCGCAGGCCTGCGTCGGAGCCGGGCACCCGCACCGCTTGGGAGCTGACGGTGGCCAGCTCATCGAGGCGCGCGTTCTCCAGCGTCACGAGGGCCGTCATGATCTTGGTGGTGCTGGCCATGGGCCGCCGCTCGTGTTCGTTGTGGGCGAAGAGCACGGTGCCCGTGTGGGCTTCGATGAGGATGGCGGCGCCCGCCCGGATGTTCGGGCCTTCGTCGTGGCCGTCCAAGTAGACCAGGCCTGGACCCGGCGCCGGCTCCACCCATACCGGCGCCGCGGGGAAGACCCACCGCTCAAGCAGCAGGAGCAGTCCGAGCAGGCCGACGGCTACGGCCGCCGCGCCTCGCAGCCAGCGCGTGGGGATGAACACGGCAGGACCTCGCTTTCGCGCAAAGATTCCTATGAGGCGGGACCTGGCCGTAGACCCCGGGTCGTCCGGCGGCGGGGGCGCCCGCCGGGCGCGGCGCGACGTCCGCACCAGCCCTTAACGGGCATGGGGCGGTCTTGGCGAGCGGTGGCGAGTGGAGGATTTCCTCCCACCTCGGGGAAAACAATACAGTCGGCCAAGGGAGGGGAAACGGTGGCCCGGGAAATCCCGCCCGCGGTGCGCGCCCAAGTGGAGCGGCTGCGGCAGGAGATCGAGCACCACAACTACCGCTACTACGTCCTGGACGATCCGGAGATCAGCGACGCCGAGTTCGACCGGCTCCTGCGGGAGCTGGAGCGGCTGGAGGCCGAATACCCGGAGCTGGTGACGCCCGATTCGCCCACGCAGCGGGTAGGCGCGCCGCCGTCGGCGGCCTTCGCGACGGTGGTGCACCGGGTGCCCATGCTGAGCTTGGCCAACGCCTTCTCCCCTGAGGAGCTGCGGGCCTTTGACGCCCGCATCCGCAAGCTGGCCGAAACCGACCGGCTGGCGTACGTGTGCGAGCCCAAATTCGACGGGTTGGCGGTGTCGCTGCTC
Source organism: Limnochordales bacterium (assembly GCA_036562195.1). Taxonomy (GTDB): domain Bacteria; phylum Bacillota; class Limnochordia; order Limnochordales; family ZCTH02-B6; genus ZCTH02-B6. The sequence goes on along the minus strand of DATCKT010000308.1, from coordinate 4,055 downwards.
TACGAAAACGGGGTGCTGGTGCGGGGCGCAACCCGGGGCGACGGCACCCAGGGCGAAGACATCACCGCCAACTTGCGCACCATCCGCGCGGTGCCCTTGCGCCTGCGGCGCCCCGTGACCATCGAGGTGCGGGGCGAGGTCATCATCCGCCACGACGATTTCCGCCGCCTCAACGAGGAGCGGGCGGCCCGGGGCGAGCCCCTGTTCGCCAATCCCCGCAACGCGGCGGCGGGTTCCGTGCGCCAGCTGGACCCGCGGGTGACCGCCAGCCGGCCCCTGGACATTTATTTCTACGCCATCGGCTACATGGAGGGCGAGCCGCCGGCGACCCATGCGGAACTCCTGGACCTGCTGCGGGAGCTGGGCTGCAAGGTAAACCCCGAGTCCCGCCTGGTGCCGGACATCGAGGCCGCCATCGAGTGGTGCCGGGCCTTTGAGCAGAAGCGGCCGACGCTGCCCTACTCGGTGGACGGGGCGGTGCTCAAGGTCAACGACCGGCGCCTGTACGCCCGGCTGGGCACGACGGCCAAGACGCCCCGCTGGGCCATCGCCTACAAATTCGCCGCGGAGCAGGCCATCACCCAGGTGGAGGACATCGTGGTCAACGTGGGCCGCACCGGAGCGGTCACGCCCATGGCCCGCCTTGTCCCGGTGCAAGTGGGCGGGGTCACCGTCAGCCGGGCCAGCCTGCACAACGAGGACTACGTGCGGGCCAAGGACATCCGCATCGGTGACTGGGTGGTGATCCAGCGCGCCGGGGACGTGATCCCCGAAGTCGTGCATGTGCTCAAGGAACGGCGCACCGGCCGGGAGCGCGAGTTCCGCATGCCCAGCGAGTGCCCCGAGTGCGGCGCTCCAGTGGTTCGCCCGCCGGGGGAGGCCGTGGCCCGGTGCACCAATCCCGCCTGCCGGGGGCAGCTTTTGGAGGGCCTCATCCATTTCGTTTCCCGGGACGCCATGAACGTGGAAGGCATGGGGCCGGCGCTCTTGGAGCAGCTGGTGGCCAAGGGCCTGGTGCGGGATGCGGCGGACATCTACCGGCTGACCCACGAGCAGCTGGCCAGCCTGGAACGCATGGGCGACAAGTCGGCCCGCAACGTGCTGGCGTCTATCGAGAACAGCAAGGACGCAGGCCTCGAGCGGGTGCTGTACGCGCTGGGCATCCGCCATGTGGGCGAGAACGTGGCCCGGGACCTCGCGCAGCACTTCGGCGACATCGACCGGTTGATGGCGGCCGGTTTCGATGAGCTGGTGGCGGTGCCGTCGGTGGGCGAGAAGATCGCGCGCAGCGTTCTGGACTACTTCGCGGACGAGCACAATCGGGCCCTTGTCGAGCGGCTGCGGGCAGCCGGTGTGCGCATGACGGCGGCGCGGCCCGCGGCCCCGGCCGGCGGTGGTGCCCTGGCCGGCAAGCGGATCGTGGTGACCGGCACGTTGTCCCGCTACACCCGCCGGGAGGTGGAGGAGCTCATCCGCCGCCACGGCGGCGAGGTAAGCAGCTCCGTCAGCCGCAAGACCGACTTCGTCGTGGCCGGCGAGAATCCCGGCTCCAAGCTGGACAAGGCGCGCGAGCTCGGCGTGCGGGTCCTGACCGAGGAAGAGTTGGAGGAGTTGATCCGGTGATGGAAACCAAGGACGGACGGGCCGGCGTACCGGCCGAGCCAAGTCCGGCGGCGGCGAGCCGACTGACGGCCGCGGAGGTGGCCAAAGTGGCGGCCCAAGCCCGCCTGCGCTTGACCGAGGAAGAGCTGGAGCAGTTAAGCGGGCAGTTGAGCGATATCCTGCGCATGGCGGCGGAGCTCGAGGCGCTGGACACCGAAGGCGTCGAGCCCACCGCACACGGGCTGCCCATCTACAACGTGTTGCGGGACGACGTGCCGCAGCGGTCCATGCCGCGGGAGGATGTGCTGGCGGCGGCGCCCGAGCAGCAGGATGGCTACTTCAAAGTGCCGCGCATTCTGGAGGAAGCGTGATCCGCGGCAAGGAGGCTGGCCCATTGGCACTGCACAACATGACCGCACATGAGCTGCGGCAAAAGCTGGACGCCGGCGAGCTCAGCAGCCGGGAGCTGACGGAGGCGTTTCTCAAGCGCATCGAGCAGCTGGACGGCACGCTGGGCGCCTATCTGACTGTCGCGGCCGAGGAGGCGCTGGAGCAGGCGCGCGCCTTCGACGAGGCGCGGGCCAACGGGGAGGCGATCCACCCCCTGGGTGGAATCCCGGTGGCCGTGAAGGACAACCTGTGCACCCGGGGCCTGCGCACCACGGCCGCATCCCGCATGCTGGAGAACTGGGTGCCGCCCTACGACGCCACCGTGGTGGAGCGGCTGCGGGCCGCCCGCGCGCCCATTTTGGGCAAGACCAATATGGACGAGTTCGCGATGGGCAGCTCCACCGAGACGTCCGCCTTTAAGGTGGCCCGCAACCCGTGGGATTTGGACCGGGTCCCGGGCGGATCGTCGGGCGGTTCGGCCATCGCCGTAGCAGCCGGGTTGGCCGTCTGGTCCCTGGGCAGCGACACGGGCGGGTCCATCCGGCAGCCCGCGGCCTACTGCGGGGTCGTCGGGATGAAACCCACCTACGGGCGGGTGTCCCGTTACGGGCTGTTGCCCTTTGCCTCGTCGTTGGACCAGATCGGCCCCTTTACCCTGGACGTGACCGACTGTGCCCTGGCCTTGAGCCTGATCAGCGGCTTTGATCCTCGTGATTCCACCTCCGTGGACATGGAGGTGCCCGACTACGCCGCCGCGCTGCGGGCCGAGGCCAAGGGCCTGCGCATCGGCATCCCCGTGGAGTACATGAGCCAGCCCATCGACGGCGACGTGCGAGCGGCGGTGGAGGGCGCGCTCAAGCTGCTGGAGGAGAACGGCGCCCAGCTCAAGGAGGTTTCCCTGCCCTCCACCCGCTACGCCGTGCAGACCTACTACATGATCGCGCCCGCCGAAGCCAGCTCCAACCTGGCCCGCTACGACGGCGTGCGCTACGGCCTGCGGGTGCCGGCGGCCGACGTGCCGCGCATGATGGAGGAAACCCGCTCGCGCGGCTTCGGCCCCGAAGTGAAGCGCCGCATCATCCTGGGCACCTACGTGCTCAGCGCCGGCCATTACGACGCGTACTACAAGAAAGCTTCCCAGGTGCGCACCTTGATCCGGCGGGACTTCGAGCGGGCCTTCGGCGAGGTGGACGTGCTGATTGCCCCTACGACGCCGACCACCGCGTTTCGCCTGGGCGACAAGACCCAAGATCCGCTGGCCATGTACATGATGGACATCTTCACGATCCCGGTCAATCTGGCCGGCCTGCCGGGCCTGGCCATGCCCTGCGGCGTGGACCGGCAGGGACTGCCCGTCGGCCTGCAGATCATCGGACCGCCCTTCCGCGAGGATTTGGTGCTGCGGGCCGCGTACACGTATGAACAGCTGGCCTGGCCGCAAGGGGCCGGGCGCCATTGGCGGGCTGGCCGGGAGGTGGCCGTTGATGTCCGTTAAGACCGGCGTCGAATACGAAATCGTGATCGGGTTGGAGGTCCACGCCGAACTCGCCACCAAGTCCAAGGTGTTTTGCGGGTGCGCGACCACCTTCGGCGCTCCGCCCAACAGCCTCGTGTGCCCGGTCTGCCTGGGGCTGCCGGGCAGCCTGCCGGTGCTCAACCGCCAGGCGGTGGAGTACGCGATCAAGGCGGGGCTGGCGCTCAACTGCGAGATCGCGCGCTACAGCAAGTTCGACCGGAAGCAATACTTTTACCCCGACCTGCCCAAGGCGTACCAGGTTTCCCAGTACGACCTGCCCTTGTGCCGCAACGGCTGGGTGGAGTTTGAGATCAACGGCCAGGTGCGGCGGGTGGGCATCAACCGCGTGCACCTGGAGGAAGAGGCGGGCAAGTCGGTCCACTCGAGCGAGCGGCTGCTGGGTTCCGAGTACTCCCTCATCGACTACAACCGCGGCGGCATCCCGCTCATCGAGATCGTGACCGAGCCCGACCTGCGCTCGCCCGAAGAGGCGCGGGTGTTCCTGGAGCAGCTGCGGGCCATCCTGCAGTTCACGGGCGTGTCCGAC
>DATCKT010000296.1:0-13307 GCA_036562195.1 Limnochordales bacterium | reverse complement strand
CCCGATCACCTCCCGGATGAAGGTCACGCACCAGTGGGCATACGCGTCGGCCGTGAGACGGTACGGCTCCCGCCACCAACCGTCGGGCGGCTCGGAGCGGCCGTGGTAGGGCAGGTCGAAGGCGTACATATGCCAGTCGCGAGCCAGCTCCACGTCGGCCAGCAAGGCATGGTACTGGCGGCTGTCCGCGCCGGCGGTGTGCAGCATGAGCAGGGGGATGCCTTGTCCCGCCTCTTCGTAATAGACGCGGGTCCGGCGCCCGTCCGGCCCCGGCAAGTCCCGGTACTTGCCGGTGATCTGGCCCGGGTCCCGCAACACCGGGCTGCTCCAACCCGCGGCCGTCTCCCGGCCGGCCCCGGCCGCCGGCTGCACCGGGGCCGCGGCAGCCTCGCCGCCCCAGCGCCGGTGCGCCCGCGCCAGCTCAACCCAGCGTTCCAGGGCGGCCAGGGCCTGGGTCAGGCGCAGCAGGCTGCCCTCCCACGTAAAGCCAGGATCGGTGGCCCGCAGCGCCGTCAGCGACTGGGAGCCCGGCGGCGGCACAGGGGCCAGCAGCCGCTGCCAGCTCTCCACCGGCCCCCGCAGGGCAAAGTCCCACGAATCATCAGGAGCCGGGCGGCCCAGGAGGGTCAGCTGGCCGTCCCTGAGGGCAAACAAGTACGCTTCCCCGCCGCATCCCAGGAGAAACTGGGCCTCCACACCCTTAGACAGCCTCTGAAAGGCGGCATCCCGGCGGGCCGCCGCCGCCCACTGCTCAAGCTCCTCCAGGTGAAAACCGGGCCCCGCGCCGGCGACACCGCCCACCATGTCACCTGTGGCCCGGCCCGTCGCTCTCTCGTCCATCAGAGCCCTAGGTAAGCCTCCTTGACCGCCGCGTTCCCGCGCAGCTCCTCGGCGGTGCCCTGCAGGACGACGCGGCCGGTTTCGATCACGTAGCCCCGCTGGATGCAGTTGAGGGCCAGGGAGACGTTCTGCTCGATGAGCAAGATCGCCACGCCCAGCCGGTGGATCTCGGTGATCTTCTCATACACGTGCTCCACCACGATGGGCGCCAGCCCCATGGACGGCTCATCGAGCATCAAGAGGCGCGGCCGCAGCATCAAAGCCCGCCCGATGGCCAGCATCTGCTGTTCGCCGCCGGACATGGTGCCGGCCAACTGGGTGCGCCGCTCCTTGAGGCGCGGAAAGAGGGAGTACACCATCTCGAGCCCTTCGGCCCGGTGGGCCTTGGCCGCGGGGACGATTGCGCCCAGGAGCAAGTTCTCCTCGACCGTGAGGCCGGGAAACACCTGGCGCCCCTCGGGCACGTGGGCGATCCCGAGGGCCGGGATGCGGTGGGCCGGTATGCGGCTCAGGGCGTGGCCGTCGAAGTAGATCTCGCCTCTCTGCAGCGGTACCAGCCCCGAAATGGCACGCAAGAGCGTCGTCTTCCCCGCCCGGTTGGAGCCGATGACCCCCACGAACTCCCCCTGCTCCATGGCGAGGGAAACCCCGTGCAGGGCCCGGTTTCCGCCGTAGGACACTTCAATCGACTCAACGCGCAGCAACGGCGTACCCCCTTCCCAGGTACGACTCGATCACCTTGGGATGGGCGCTGACTTCCCTGGGCGGGCCGTCGGCGATCTTCTCCCCGTAGTGAAACGCGATGATGCGGTCGGACAGCTGCATGATGGCCCGCATGTTGTGCTCAACCACGATCAGTGTGATCCCCCGGTCCCGCAGGCGCCGGATCATCGCGATGGTCTCCTCGGTTTCCGCGGGTGTCTGGCCGGCCATCACCTCGTCGAGCAGCAGCACCACCGGTTTTGTGGCCAAAGCCCGCGCGATTTCAAGGCGCGCCCGATCCACCACATTGAGTTCTCTGGCCGTTAGCCGCGTGTCAGGGTCCAGGCCGACGGCCTCCAGCGCCCGCCGGGCCTCGGCGACCGCGTCGGGGACGTTGTTGTGCCGCAGCAGGGCGCCGACGACCACGTTGTCCAGCACTGACATGTCGTCGAACAGGGTGCTGATTTGAAAGGTCTTGGTGATCCCCCGCTGGGCGACCTTATGGGGCGGCAAATTTTGGATCGGTTCGCCCCGCAGCAGGATCTCCCCGCGATCGCACTTGTGCAACCCCACCAGCAGGTTGAAGGTGGTGGTCTTGCCGGCGCCGTTGGGGCCGATCAGGCCGACGATCTCCCCTTCGTGCACCTGGAAAGAAACGTTGTTGATCGCCATCAGTCCGCCGAAGCTCTTGGTGAGGCCCTTCACCTCGAGGATGACGCTCACGACCGCACCCCCTCCCCCATCGCGGCCGCTCGCCGCTCCCGCAGGCGCTCAAGGGAGCGGTTGGCCCAGTACAGCAAGCCTCTCGGCTGCCACAGGATGAGCACGATGAGGAGGCTGCCGTAGATGAAGCGGCTCGCGCCTGCCAGGCCCCCCGTAAAGGCGGCGTTGGTCCACTCGTCCAACGGAACGAGGATGGCCGCTCCGACCAGGGGTCCCCAGACGTTGCCAAGCCCGCCGAGGATGGCGATAAGCGCCATCTTGACCGAGAAGGTCATCAACCCAAACACGGTGTCAGGGTCGATGAAGAAATGGTACTGGGCGTAGAACGTGCCGTACGCGCCTGTGAGCACCGCGCTCAGGAAGTTGGCCTGCAGCTTGGCCCGGGTGGTGTCGACCCCCACCACCTCAGCCGCCTCGTGGCTATTGCGCAGAGCCCGCAGCCGGTACCCCAGCGGCCCCGTACTCACCCGGTGAGTGATGTACATGGTCACGGCCAGCATGGCCAGGGCGACGAAGTAGTAGGGCCGGTTTCCATAAAACTGGAAGTACCAGAAGGAATCTCCCATGTAGGGAACCGACAGCCCGATGGCGCCGCCGGTGAAGGAGCGGAAGTACAAAAATAGGATCCGGAGCACTTCCGCAAAGGCCAGGGTCCCCAGGGCGTAGTAGTGGCCACGCAAGCGGAAGGTGGGAATGCCGATGATGAAGCTGGCCAGCCCGGCCACGGCCGCCGCGACCAGCATCCCGATCCACGGCGAAAGCCCGAGATCCCGGAGGAGGATCGTGGAAGTGTAGGCGCCAAGCCCAAAGAACGCGGCGTGGCCGAGGGAGATCTGCTGGGCAAACCCGCCCAGCAGGTTCCAGGCGCCGCCGAGCCCCGCGTACATCAAGGTGAGGGTGGCGACCCGCAACAGGTAGCCGTTGTTTTCCAGCACCAGCGGCGGCAGCAGCAGCAACGCCGCCACGGCCAGTGGACCCCATAGGCTTGGGCGTTGCGTCGGGTGGGCATTGCTCGCGTTTTTCATGCCGCTCGTCTCCCCACTAACCCGGTGGGTCTAAAGGTCAGCGTGAGAATGAAGATGATAAAGACCACGAGATTCTGCAGCTGCGTGGGCAGGAACACCGCGCTCACCGAGTGGATGACGCCCACCAGCAGCCCCCCGACCAGCGAGCCCAGAACGTTCCCGAGGCCCCCCAACACGACGACGGTGAACATGATCAAGGCGTACTGGTGGCCTACTGTGGGAAACACGTAGGCGTAGGGCAGGATGACCGCCCCGGCCATGCCCGCCAGCGCAGTACCGATGCCGAAAGCGACCACATACATCTTGGACGGGTCGATGCCCACCAGCGTCGCGGCCACGCGGTTTTGGGCGGTGGCACGCATGCAGCGGCCCAGGTCCGTGCGCTCAAGAAACAGCCACAAACCCAGCGCCATGACGGCAGAAGCGAGGAAGGCCAGCACGTAGGGGACCGATAGGTTAAGGGGACCTACGGCGATGGCCTGGGTCTGGTAGGAGGTGGTGACGGAGCGGAAGTTGGCCCCGAAGATCATCTGCATCAGGCTCTGCAGCACCAGCGACAGGCCCACCGTGAGGAAAATTTGGGAAACGATGGGCGCCGTCTGCACCCGCTGCACCAGACCCCGCTGCACCAGGGCGCCGACGAGAAAAATGACGGGAAAGACGAGAATTGACGACAGGATGGGGTCCAGGCCAAGGAACTGGGCGCAGAGGTAGGCCGCGAACATGCCGAGCATGAGGAAGTCGGCCTGGGCGAAGTTCACAATGTCCATGATGCCGTAAACCAGCGTCAGGCCGACGCTGATGATCGCGTATACGCCCCCGACCAGCACCCCGTTGACTATGGCCTCGAGGACTTCGACCACGCGGTCGCACCTCCTTTGGGGGGCTTGAGGCGGCGGGGTCGCACCCCGCCGCCCGTCGCTCTGCCGCGTTATTCAGGCCAATACGCCTGGCCCAAGGCCTCGGACGCCGGCCACACGGTCACCAGTTCGCCGTTCTGCCACTGGACCATGACAGGATAGGTCATCACGTTGAGCCCGGTTTCGTCAAAGCGGATGCCACCGCCGGGCAGCCCGCTCGCAGGATAGCTGGTCAGCTCAAGGCTGCGCAGGGCCTCGGTCACCCGTGCGGGGTCGGCGGAGCGGGCCTTGTTCATGGCCTCCACCAGGGCGTAGACGAGCACCGCGTGCTCAAAGGCCTCGTGGGTCATGAACTGGCCGTGCCGCTCCCGATAGAGCCGGCCGATCTCGCCGTAATGGTCGTAGTTGGACGTGTTGATACTGAAGATGCCTTCCGCGTACTCGCCCAGGGCTTCGTAAAACTCGGGGATCACGTAGCCCGCCGCGCCGCCGACCACCGGAATGTTGAGGCCCGCCTGGCGCATGGAGCGAATGATCAGCACCGCGTCGGTGAAATAGGACACGGGGAACACCATGTCGGGACGGGCGTTGCGGATCTTCTGCACCACCGGCGTCGCGTCAGTCAGGCCGGCCGGATACGGCTCATTGAGGACGACCTCGAGGCCGAGGCGCTTCGCCTCCGCGACGAGCCCGTCCGCGTTGGACGACCCGTAGGCCGTGTCCTCAAACACGATGGCCACCCGGCGCACGTCGTGGCCCATGGCCTTCCCGATCTCCACGGCGTAGCGCATCTGGGCGGCGCCGATGACAGTCCCCTTGGGGACCACCTGGAACAGGTGCCGGAAGCCTCGCTGGGTCAGGATGTCCGTGAAGGACATGGTGAGGAACGGCACCCGGTTGCGTTCGGTCACTTCCGACGCCGCCAGGCTGAGGGAGCTGGCGAAGGCGCCGAGGACGGCCACGACCCGTTCCCGCGAGACCAGCCGCTGGGTCACCGAAGCCGCGGTGGTAGGATCGCTGCCCGCGTCGGCCACGACCACCTCGAGCTTGGCACCGCCGAGGCCCTGTACGCCGCCGGCCTGGTTGATCAGGTCAACCGCAAGCTGGATGCCGTTGAGAGACGCTTGCCCAAACGCGGCCTGCGACCCGGTCAGCGGCAGCACCGCGCCAATCCGGACGGTGGATTGGGCGAAGGCTGCGGCGGCCGGCGTCAAGGCCATCACGACAGCCAGGACCAACAACAACACACGGCGCATCAACTGAAATCCCTCCCCAATGCTCAACGGTGTGACTCCTACGTCTCCGCGGGCCGCGCCACGACCCGAGCCGGGGCGCCGTCCGCCCCTTGGATGTTGAGAGCTAGGCACATCACCTCGATTCGCCGCCCGGCCAGGGACCGGAGATTTGTCAGGTGCTCAACCACCAGGACTCCCTGGCTCAGCAGCACGTGGTGCACCGGCCAGTCAAAGTCCGGCGGGCGCCTCGGCACGGGGAGGTCCGGGGTGGCGAAGTCTACGCCCACCATCTTAACCCCCCGCGCCACGAGCCACTCCGCGGCCTCCGGCGTGAGGGCCGGATGCTCGTCGTAGACGGGAGCGCCGAAGTGCTGGGCCCAGCCCGTATCCAGGAAGAGAATGTCGCCGGGCCGGAGCTCGGGATCCATCCGTTCCAGGTCGGACGGTGTGATGAGCCCGTTGCGGGAGACGTCCAGCCTCCAGACGACCCCCGGCCCGTAGAGGCGGTCCAGCGGGATCTCGTGGAAAGCCGGGCCGTCGGGGATGAAGTGCAAGGGGGCGTCCACGTGGGTGCCCACGTGGCAGGCCACCTGGATCTCGGTCACGTTCAGCGGCTTCTCAGGCATGCTCATGATGCGGCGGATGCGCGGCTGGGGGAAAAACGCGATCCGGGCCATATCTTCCCGCAGCGGATGAGAGAGGTCCAGCCATGGCCCGCGCCCGGGCTGGGGTGGCGGGGTTGTTTCATGGCGCGGCCAGCCTCGCCAGCGGTTATACACTTTCATTCCTCCCCGACTCCAGCGTCACCCCGGCCAGCTGCTCCAGCCACTGGACGACCGCCGTGTGGTCGGCGCCGGGCTCAAGGCATGACCGGGCCGCCGCCCACAACTCCCGGCAGGCGCTGGCAAACAGCGCGGGCGTGCCAGTCTTGCGGGCTAGGTCGACGGCCATGGTCAAGTCTTTCAGCATCAGGTCGAGGGTGAAGCCGGAGTTAAAAGTGCGGGACAGGATGTACTGCTTGAACTTGTTCTCGGTACTGTTGTTGCGGCCCGTGGAGGCGTTCAACACATCGATCATGGTGTTGGGGTCCAGGCCGAACGCCCGCCCTACCAGTAGCGCTTCGGCGGCGGCGATGAGGCCAGCCGCGGAAACGAAGTTGTTGAGGGCCTTCATCGCGTGACCCGAACCCAAAGGTCCCGTGCGGAAGACGCGCTGGCCCAGGACGGAGAAGATAGGCTCGAGCTTATCGATCACCTCGGCGTCGCCCCCGGCCATGATGGCTAGCGTCCCCGCCACCGCCCTGGGCACGCCGCCTGACACGGGGGCGTCCACCATGGCCACGCCCCGCTCGCGACAGATTTGCCCAAGGGAGCGGGTGCCGACCGGATCCGACGAGCTCATGTCCACGAGGATGGAACCCGGGCGCATGCCGGCCAGCAGGCCTGCCTCCGTCCCGTCGCCGCTTCCCAGGACGACCCGCCGCACGACCTCGCCGTTGGGCAGCATGGTAATGACCACATCGGAGGCCGCGGCCACGTCGCGCAAGGTGCTGGCTCGACGGCCGCCCCGCTCCTGGACAAACCGGGCCGCCGCCGCTTCGTTCGCGTCAAGCACCGTAACCGGAAACCCGGCGTCCACCAGGCGGCCCGCCATGGGCCAGCCCATCTTTCCCAATCCGACAAAGCCGACGGTGTACACCGCCTTTTCCACCTGCCCGGCTTTACCCTTCGAATTCCTTAAAGGCTTCGGCGGCAATGCGGAAGCTGTCCACGGCTGCGGGCACGCCGCAGTAGATGGCCACCTGGAGGAGCACCTCGCGGATCTCCTCTTTGGTGCAGCCGTTGCGCAGAGCACCCTTGACGTGCAGCTTCAGCTCGTGCGGCCGGTTGAGCGCGCTGATCATTGCCAAATTGATCAGGCTCCGCATCTTGCGGGACAACCCGGGGCGCGTCCAGACGGTGCCCCAGCAGTATTCGGTGACCAGCTCCTGGAGGGGCCTGGTGAAATCGTCAGCCTGCTCGATGGCCCGGTTGACGTACTCCTCGCCGAGCACGGCGCGCCGGACGGCCAATCCCTCTTCAAAACGGCTATTGGACACCAACAGTCACCCTCTCCTCATCGTCTGACCGTTCGAGCTCCGATCGGAGGATATGATTGTATGACGGTCATACAATACGACTCCGAATACTTCCATCCTGCCGAACTGGTCGATCCATAGACGCGTTTTTTCTAAAACCGTGCGGCGCATGAGACGGACGCGGCGGAGGTGCGAGGTCGAGATTGAGGCCCAGACGGAGAGTGAGGGTCGAGGGTTGAGGGTTGAGAGTTGAGAGTTGTAGTCTGAGAATTGGAACGGAAGGTAGACATCCCAGGGAGCCGGACGCATCCCGCGGCAGGCAGATTATCAAAGAGGCCGTGTCATCCCTGGCCCATTACACCAACGGCTGGCGTTCGCCGATCTCCTCTGCCGGAGGTGAGGATGCACGCCGGCGCGCCTCGAGCGCTCTTACGGCTTCCGCCTCCGCGTTGTGCACATGCTCGACGCACGCCTGCCAAGCCTTGTCCGGGTCCCGGGCGCGGATCGCCTCCAGAATGCGCCGGACTTCCGCCAAGCTGGCCTTGGGCCTGCCGGGAACGGACAGGGATGTGATGCGCAGGAAGTTGACCCGATCATGCAAGGACTGGAGCAAAGAGCGCACCAGGGGATTTCCGCTCCCGCCCAGCAGGATGTGGTAGAACTCGCTCTTGGCCTGGAGCATCCGCTTGATGTCACCGGTTTCGTAGGCTGCCGCGAGACGCTCGACCGCCTCGGCCAACTGTTCCACCTCTTCGTCGCTGGCGTGCAGCGCGAACAGCCGGCCGGCCAAACCTTCTAGCGCAGCCCGGACCTGATAGATGTGCTTGGCGTCCTCGGTCGTGATCTCGGCCACCACGGGCCCTTTGTTGGGCAAGATCTTGACGAGGCCTTCCGCCTCCAGTTGGCGCAAGGCCTCCCGCACCGAGGTCCGGCTTACGCCTGTCAGCTCGCACAGCTCCCGCTCGATCAGCCGCTGGCCCGGCAAGAAACGCCCTTCAAGGATGGCGTGCCGGAGCTTCTCTTGCGTCTGTTGTCTCACCGGTGCCGCTTGCCGGCGCACCCGGAGGCTGTCGACCAATCGGATCCTACCCCTCGATCATAGGGTCGTTCCAAATAATGCTAATATGTGCTGCGCGCGGCTGTCAACCGTGGATGGATTTTGCTCGGATTGGCGCTTACCGGACCCAAGCCGGCCCCTAGGCCACCGTCAGGAGGGCGATGCCCAACAGCCCTAGGCCCACGCCCCACACTTGGGAGGGCTGCAGCGTCTCCCGGAGCAGCAGCCAAGCCAAGAGCGTAGTCGGAATCGGCCCCATGGACGCCACCACGGAGACGATGGAGAGCATCCCGGACTGCAGGGCCAACACCAGGGAGACCGTCGCCAGCGCGTGCAAAAGGCCCATCCCGGCGGCCAGTGGCCAGTGGCGCGGATTGGGGATGAGCGCGCCCCGGGAAGACCACGCGATGGCACCCGTGAGGACCGCGGTCGCACAGGTCGAGGCCAGCGCCGGCCACGCGGCCGCGCCCGGCCCAGCTTGCTGGAGCATGACGAAGCCCGCCCCGTAGCCGACTCCGGCCAGGGTTCCCTCCAGAACACCCGGTCGCAGCAGCTGCTGCCAGCCGCTGCGGCGGTCCCGGGCAAAGGCGCCGCCAGCCCGCCGGCGAGGAGCGCTTTGACCGCCTGAGACCAAGACCGCCGCAAACAATACAACTACCGCTCCCAGAAGCGCAAGACCGCCCGGCCGTTCCCCCTGCGCCAGCCCGGCCGAGAAGGGCACAAGGGCGGTCCAGACGGCTGCCAAGGTTGAGACTACCCCCATCTGGCCGCGGCTCAGGCCCCGGAGGTAGAGCACAAAGGCGACGCTGGTGACGGCGCCGGCAGCGGTGCCCCAGACGAGCGCCGGGCCGCGGGGCGCCTCCTTGAGCAGCAACACCGCCAATAGCAGCCCAGCGCCCCCTGCGAGCTGCGAGAAAAACGCGACCGCCAAGGGCGGCGATCTCCGGGAAACAAGGCCGCCGAGGAAATCCCCGGTGCCGAACGACAAGGCTGTGATCACCGCAAAGAGGATGGCCAAGGCATCTCCCCCGTCCGCTAAGACCAGAGCGCTTTTCGCCGGCACTATTTGGTGGCCCGCAGGCGCTGTTTTGCGTGCCGCCAGCGCTGTTTGGTGTGCCGCCAGCGCCGTCTGGCGTCAGTCCGCACCCGAAACGGACGCGCCCGCCCCGGCCTCGGCATCCCCCGTAAAGAGCAGCGCCACATCGCCGTACACGACGCGCACCGCGATGGAGTCGTTGTTCAAGTTGCCCGCGAGATCCGCCGGGTGAAGCACCTCCAACCGGGCAGCGCCCAGTTCAACGACTTCCCCGGCCCGGGGCTCGTGATAGCCCGCCCCGGTTTCCAGGAGAGCATCGAGGCAGCGCTCATAGGTCAAGGTTGCGTGCTCGCTGCCCGCCAGCCACGCTTCCCGCACCGGAAACCGGCGCACCACCGCGGCGCATTGGCCCACGTGGTCCGCATGCGGGTGGGTCAGGATGAGAAGGTCGATGGCCGTTACACCCAGGGATTCCAGATGGGGCACGACGTCGGCGCGATCGTGACGCCCCGTGTCGATGAGGATCGTGAAATCGGGACCTACCAGAAGCGTCGCGTCCCCCTGGCCCACGTCGAGGAAATAGGCCGTCAGGGTGGGACTCGCTGCAGCCGCCGCAGTCAGCAGCGCCGCGAGCAGAAACGCTGCGCAATACCGCAAGGCGCGGTACGGTCGGACAAAGGAGTCTCGAGCCACCAGCCAAAATAGTTCAGTATGACTAAACTTCGCCATCAATCTGCGCACGCTCCATCGGCCCGCGCCCGGGCGCTGGCGACGGGACTGCGGTTGGCCACCGCCTGGTCGATCGTATGTGGGGCGGCTCTTGGGACAACCTGCGGGACAGCTTCGGCCGCGGGCGGTTCTACCCTTGGGCCGGCCAGTGCGCCCGCCCCGCCTGCGACGGCCGGTTTCGAGACGACCATGGCGGTCGTGGACAGGATCGTCGATGGGGCATTTGTGGTGTTTTTGATAGCCCCAGGGGAAACAGAGTGGATCGCCGGCCTTTCCGTCGCACCGGTGCAAACGTCAACGCTGCCCACCCTCGCGTCGGCTGAGGGGGTTGCACCTGGTACCTGGGGCTGGCTTTTGCCCGCGACCGAAAGCCCGCGGGGGACTGTTGGGACCGCCTATATCTTCCTCCCGGACGCGGCCGCCACCCAGGCCGCCCGCGATCGGATCGCTGCGCAGCTGGCGGCGCTGCGAACGCGCCATTCGCCGGCTGCGGTGCTTGCTGTAACCGGCGTCACTTCCGCCCCCGCTGGCGCAGGCGAGCCAGTTTGTCCGCTACCCGCGCCCTCGCTTGCTGGGTGGCAATGTGGTCTACCTCCGCCGCTAGCAGCTGTTCCCCGTCCCATGCCGTTTTGAGCCACGTGCCTTCCCGCGCTTTTCGTGGCAGCGCGGCACGGGGCACGAGCCGCTCGATCTCGGCCGCGCCCACGAGCAGGACGGCAAAACCGTCCACGAAGCGATCCACCACCGCGGGTTCCCAGCTGCGCGTCTCCGCGTTGGTCACGAGTCCTCCCCTCCCGCCGGGCACGGCAGATGGCTTCGGCCCGCAGGTACAATCCCCTTCCAAAATAACCCACCGGCCCGCCTGCCCAAGCTTGGCTTGTCGCGGCGGGCGACCCGGGGTGCGTCAGGAGTTTCCGACTCTTCGTGGAATGATGCTGTAAGGAGGTGGCGCGCATGTGCTTTCGGCGTTTTCGCGTACAAACCGGGTTCTCCGGCCGTATGGGCCGGGCAAGCCGCCTGGGCCGCGCCGGCCTGGGTGCGGTCCTTCTCGCAACCCTCGCCTTAGGATGCTTTACGGCGACACCGGCCGCAGCCTTGCCGCCGGTCCAGCTGCAGCCCCTCAATGCGGTTTTCGACCAGCCCGTGCATATCGCCTACGCCCCCGGCGACCCGCAGCACCTCTGGATCGTCGAGCAAACCGGCACGATCCGGGTGTATGACCTGGAGGCCGACCGGTTGCTTGCGACGCCGTTCTTGTCCATCCGGGATAGGGTGTCAACCGGGGGCGAGCGGGGCCTCTTGAGCGTCGCGTTTCACGCGGACTTTGCAGACAATGGGCGCTTCTACGTGAACTACACGGACCGCGCCGGGAATACGCAGATCGTTGAATACCGGGTCGGTCCGGACCCGCTGGTGGCCGACCCAACCACGGCGCGGCCCGTCTTGCAGATCGACCAGCCGGCCGCCAACCACAACGGCGGCACCATGGTCTTTGGCCCCGACGGCTACCTCTACATCGGCACCGGCGACGGCGGACGGGCGGGGGACCCGTGGGGCAATGCGCAAAACCTCAATACGCTGTTGGGCAAAATGCTGCGCATCGACGTGGACGGCGGCGCGCCGTACGCGGTGCCGGCAGATAACCCGTTTGTAGGCCGCCGGGACGCGCGGCCCGAAATCTGGGCGCTCGGCCTCCGCAACCCGTGGAAGTTCTCCTTTGACCGGGCAACCGGGGATCTCTACATCGCCGACGTGGGGCAAAACGCCTGGGAGGAAGTCAACTTCCAGCCGGCCGCAAGCCGCGGCGGGCAAAATTACGGCTGGAACATCATGGAAGGCAGCCACTGCTTTCCGGAAAGCCGCCGCTGCGACACGAGGGGGCTGACCATGCCGGTGGCCGAGTACGCCCACGCGCTCGGGTGCTCCATCACCGGCGGGTACGTCTACCGCGGCGCCCGCATCCCGGAACTGCAAGGGTACTACCTCTTCGGCGACTACTGCAGTGGAACCATCTGGGCCATGTCCACGGCGCCTGCGGCCCGCTACCGGGAGCAGCCGGGGCAACAGCCGGCGATGTGGCCCTACGAGCAGCTGCTCGCGACCTCCATGCGCATCAGCGCCTTCGGGGAGGACGCGGCGGGTGAGCTGTACGTCGCCGACCACGGCGGCAGGGTTTACCGGCTCGTGGCTGGAAGGTAGCCGGCGTGTTATGCGGGAGTGGTGCGATCATGCGCGTCGTTTCCCTGTGCCCCAGTAACACCGATATCGTCTGCGCTCTCGGCCTCGGTCACCTCTTGGTCGGGGTCGACCGCTGGTCGCTCAAAGACCCGGAGCTGGCGCACGAGCTGCCCGGCCAGGGCCGTGGAGTTGCCGACGTGGGCACCGATTTGCAGGTCCACATCGCGGCCATCACCGCCCTGAAACCGGACCTCGTCCTGGCTTCGCTCAGCGTACCCGGGATGGAGCGCAACATCGAGCAACTGCAAGCCGCCCGACTGCCCTACCTGGTCGTGGACGGGCACACCCTCGCCGGGGTACAGCGCGGGATCCGGCAAGTCGCTGAGGCGCTGGGTGCGACCGCCGCCGGAGAGGCCTTGGTAGCTTCTTTTGCCGCGGCCCTCGAAGAGGTGCAACGCCGCTCCCGGGAAGCCCGCCGGCGCCTGGAGCAGGCCGGCCGCGAGCAGGACCTCCCGCGGCGTGCCGTGTGGGAATGGTGGCCCAAGCCCATCATCGTGGCCGGCCGGAACAGCTGGATACACGAATTCTTCGAGATTCTCGGCGTGGAAAACGCATTTCCCGACATCGAGCAGGAAAGCCGGCCGGTGGAAGACGAAGAGGTGCTGCGCCGGGCGCCCGATACGCTGTGCGCGTCCTGGTGCGGCTCGGCCGAACGGCGCATGAGCCTGGCCCGCATTGGCCGCCGTGCCGGCTGGCAAGCGCTCCCGGCGTGGCAGACCCGGCGCATCTTCTTGGTGCCCGAGCGCCTGGTGGGCAGGCCCGGGCCGGGCCTTGCGCGGGGGTTG
>DATCKT010000283.1:0-3195 GCA_036562195.1 Limnochordales bacterium | reverse complement strand
TCGATAACCAGCGTCGGCGTGGTCACCGTCCCACTCCCCCTTCAGCGGCCGCCTTGGCTTCAGTGTTGTCCCGCGAGGCTCGTCGGGCCTGCCATAGCTCCCGGCCGGCCGCCGCGCCCGACCACCAGCCGGCGCACGGTTTCGTCTTCAAACACCCGCTGCGGCAGGTCGTCAAAGATGACGCGGCCCTCGTGCAACACCAGCACCCGTTGGGCGTAACGGGCGATGACCTCCATGTCGTGCTCGACAAACAGCGTCGTTACGCCCCGAGTTTGTAGCGCGGCGATGATGGTGTCCATCACCGGAAACTTGTCGCTGGTGCTCACGCCGCTGGTGGGCTCATCCAGCAGCAACACCGTGGGACGCTGGGCAAAGGCCACCGCGATGTCCAGCAGCTTGCGGGCACCCTGCGGCAGCTGGTCGACGGAATGGTGCTGCACGGGCAATAACCCAAACAGATCCAGGACCTCCCGCGCCTCCTCCAGCCGCTCCCGGTCCGCCAGGAGCCGCCAAAATTCCCGGTGCTCGCGCCGGGTGCCGGCGACGGCGATGAGCAAGTTTTCCAGCACCGTCAAGGTGCTGAAAAGCTGCGGGATCTGAAAAGAGCGGGCAATGCCCTTGCGGCTCACCTCCCGCGGGGGTAGGCCGGTGATGTCGTCCTGCTTGTACAAGATGCGCCCCGACGTCGGCCGCAGGTAGCCGGTGATGAGGTTGAGCAGCGTTGTCTTGCCGGCGCCGTTGGCGCCCACCATCCCCACGATTTCCCCATCCAGCAGCCGCAGGTTGACGTCCTGGCACGCCTGCACCGCGCCAAACTGGCGGCTCAAGTTACGCGTCTCCAACGCGACCATCGGTTGCGGCCCCGCCGGCAACGACCGTCCCCTCCCTTCGCGCCCGCCAGGCCGTGAGCCGTCGCACGATGCCCCACAGTCCCTCGGGCATGAACAAGATAATCAAGAGCATGGCCGCGCCCATCGCGATGTGCCAGGTGTACGGCCAGTACTTGGCCGCGTACGTCTGCAGAAACTGGTACGTAATCGACCCGAGCACGGGTGCAAACACGTGGCCCGAACCGGCGAACAAGGCCACGAAGACGAACTCGCCCGACGAGGTCCAGTTGGCCAACTCCGGCGTGATATGGCCTAAGGCAAAGGCCAACAGTACGCCTCCGCACCCCGCGAGGGCCGCGGCCAGTAGGTACGTAATAAAGATGACCTGCCGCACGGATATGCCGATGTACTCGAGGCGAATGTCGTTATCCCTAATGGAGCGAACCATGTACCCCAAAGGCGAGTGGTCGAGCCGGTGAGCGGCGTACACCGCCGCCGCAGCGATGAGCAGGGACAAGTAGTAGTAGGCGCGCCGGGCGGCGACCCCGGTGACAACGGCACCCAACAGTGTCGGCTCCCGCATACCGATGCCGTCGGTGCCGCCGGTGATGGAATAGGCTTTCAACAGGAAACCGTACAAGACCATGGAAACGGCCATGGTAAGCATGGCAAAGAAGATCTCCCGGTAACGGCTGACGATCGGCCCCACCATGACCGCCAGCACGAGGCTCACCACGATCCCGATCAAGAGCAACGCAAAGGCGTCGGTAATGCCCCACAGCCGGCTGGCGAAGGCCGCCGCGTACGCTGCCGCCGCGACGTACAACCCTTGGCCAAAGGAGACAAGCCCCGCCCGCATGAGCAGGATGATGCCCAGCACAATGAGGGACTTGGCCAACGCCACGGTAAACACAAACGCCGCCCAGTCCGTGAGAAACGCGCCTAGCACCGCCAGGGCCGCGAGGGTGACCGTCGCCATGGCAGGGAACCGCCCGGAGCTCTGTATCTTTGGGGTGCTCATATCCGGCGCACCTCCGTCCTGCCGAAAAGACCGCGCGGGCGGACAAACAGTACGACAGCCATAATCATGTAGATGACAAACAGCTCGGCCTCGGGCAAAAGGTGTACCGCTGCCGCCCGGGCCAAGCCAACCAGGGCCGCCCCGACCGCGGCCCCCTCGAGACTGCCTAAGCCTCCCGTCACCACCACGGCAAATGCCAAGACGATGACCTCGACCCCCAACCCGGGCTGGACCGAGATCAAGGGAGCCGTCAGCGCGCCGCCCAGGGCCGCCAGCGCCGTCCCCAGCCCGAAGGTCACGAGGCGGATGCGGGTCACGTCGATCCCCATGGCCCGTGCCATCGACTGATCCTGGATGACGGCGATGACAAGCTTGCCAAAGTGGGTCCGGTTGACAAGAAACCAAACCAAAAGTCCAGCCCCAACCGCCGCCCCAAGGAGCAGCAGGTAATACACGGGATATAACACGGGACCCACCAGGACGTTGCCCAAGAGCACGAAGGGCTGGAACGCGTAGTAGGCCTGGACGCCCCAGATAAGCTTGATCAGATCCTCCAGAATTAGAAACACAGCGAATGTCATGAGCAGCTGCAGCACATCATCCCGGCCGTAGCCCCAGCGGACGATGAACCGCTCCATCGGGATGCCGACCAAGACCCCCACCAGCACCGCCGCCACCGGCAGCCACCAGTAGCTCTGGGCGTCGGGATAGCCTCGGGCGAAATGCATGCCGATGAGGGATGCGGCGGTGTACGCGCCCAGCGCGTAAAAGGACCCGTGGGCCATGTTGAGAATCCGTAGCACACCGTAGATGAGCGTCAAGCCGAGGGCAACCAGAAACAGCCACGAAGCGTACACCAAGCCGTCCACGGCGATAATGGCCACCAGCTCCGCCATCCTCGACTCCTCCGTCTAGCGGACACCAGGGATAGGCCCCTCATCCGGTCGCCCGGCACCGGAGAGGCGCTGCGGGGGAAGGCCGGGCCTTCCCCCGCACCTCTGCCTGGCTTCCCGCTTCTACGGGCACACCGCGCCTGGGAAGCCCTGGGCGATCCACTCTTCGGTGCTCACGCCGTCCGGCGGGTTGACGCACTGCGGACCAAAGACCATGATGTCGCTGACCACCATGCGCCCGGTCTGCGGGTCTCGCCGGGTGACGCCATAGGCCGCGGCCTCCACCGCCTGGTGCCCGCCGCCGATAGCCATGGCAATCGGGCCGGACGGCGTCTCAAACTCCGCGTACTCCAAGGCCTTGATAACCTCTTCCGTCGTCGGCCACCGGCCCGCAGCCGCGATAGCCTTCTCGTAGGCGTGCTTGAGCCCGAGGATCGCCTGGGCCATGTGG
>DATCKT010000279.1:0-7080 GCA_036562195.1 Limnochordales bacterium | reverse complement strand
CTTCAAGAAGGTCTCCAAAGTGGCTCAGTTGATGCAGCGGGAGGGCAACAACGTCAAGTTCTCCGACCTGGCGGCGACGTTGCGGGACGTCCTCCCGGACACCAGCGTCTACGTGGTCAGCCGGAAGGGGAAGATCTTGGGGTACGCCCTGGCCGAGGGGTTTGAGACCACGCCCTTCGATGCCGAGTGGCTCCACACCGGTCGGATGCCTGAGGATCTGGCCACGTCGCTCTTGAAAGTGGGCGCCATCTCCACCGGCCGCGAGGCGGAGCGGGTCATCGGCGAGCCCCACGCGTGCATCGTGCCGGTCGTCGGCGCCGCCCGTCGGGTGGGCAGCATCGTGCTGGTGCGCCTCGACGGTGACTTCAGCGATGACGACCTGGTGCTGTTTGAGTTTGTCGGCACGGTGGTGGGCATGGTGATCGCCACCGCCATCGATGACGCCGAGGAGGACGAGGCCGAGGAGAAGCGCATGGCCCGGTCGGCCATCCGCAGCCTGTCGTACTCGGAGATCCTGGCCATGCAGCACATCTTCGACGAGCTGGAGGGCGACGAGGGCCTGCTGGTGGCCAGCCGCATCGCCGACCAGGCGGGCATCACCCGTTCGGTCATCGTCAACGCCCTGCGCAAGCTGGCTTCGGCCAACGTCATCGAGTCCCGCTCGCTGGGTATGAAGGGGACGTACCTGCGCATCCTCAACCCCGAGGTGCGCAAGGAGCTGGAGCGCCAGCGCTACCCGTACCCCACCAACAGCGGGCTCATGAAGCGGCAGGCGTAAGGAAGACCTAGACAAGGCTTGCCGGCGCGGGGGCGGTCCGCGTCGCGCGGGTGACGGGTCGCCCCCGGAATGGTAAAATAGAAAACGGTGCTGTCGCAATCTTGAACGGCCCTATCCCCAGGCGGGAAAGGGCCGTTTCGCGATGATTCGGTGCTATGGCCGGTGGGCCGCCTCCGGCCCGCCGGCCCGAGAAGGTGGAGCCATGGTGCCGCGCCGCGGCGCGCCGCGGGACGAGCGGGTCCTGCTCATCGGGGTCAACGGGCACCTGGACGAGCTGGCGGAGTTGGTGCGCAGCGCCGGGGGCCAGGTGGTGGGCTCGGTGGTGCAGCGCCTGGACCGGCCCGCCGCTGCAACGTACATCGGCCAGGGCAAGGTCCAGGAGGCCCGCACGCTCGCATGGGAGTTGGAGGCGGACCTGGTGGTGGTCGACGACGAGCTGACCCCGGCCCAGGCCCGCAACCTGGAGAAGCTGTTGGAGGTACCGGTCATCGACCGGACCCAGCTGATCCTGGATATCTTCGCCCAGCGGGCCCGCACCAAGGAAGGCAAGCTGCAGGTGGAGCTGGCCCAGCTTACCTACCAGCTGACGCGGCTCACCGGCCACGGCGTAAAAATGTCCCGGCTGGGCGGCGGCATCGGCACGCGCGGCCCGGGCGAAACCCAGCTGGAGACGGACCGGCGGCGCATCCGCCGCCGCATCGCCGCCATCCGCAAGGAACTGGAGGAAGTGCGGCGCACCCGGGCGCTGCAGCGGGAGGGCCGCCGGCGCACGGGGCTGCCCGTCATCGCCCTGGTGGGCTACACCAATGCCGGCAAGTCGACACTCATGAACGCCCTCACCCGGGCGGGGGTGCTGGCGGAGAACCGCCTGTTCGCCACCTTGGATCCCACCGTGCGCCGGGTGACGCTCGTGCCGGGCAAGGACGCGCTCTTGACGGATACGGTCGGGTTCCTGCGCAAGCTGCCCCACCAGTTGGTGGCCGCGTTCCGGGCCACCCTGGAAGAGGTGCAGGAAGCCGACATCTTGCTGCACGTGGTGGACGCCAGCCAGCCCGACGTCCAGGAACAGATGGAAGCGGTGGCGGCGGTCCTGGACGAGCTGGGGGCTTTGGACAAGCCGATGGTCACCGCGTTCAATAAGCTGGATGGCGTGGCGGATCGGGCGCAGGTGGAGGAATGGGCCCGGAGCACGCCGGCCGCCGTGGCCATCTCGGCCAAGACCGGCCTGGGCCTGGACCGGCTGCGGGCGCTCTTGGCCGCCCAGGTCGACGAGCTGGAGGAGAGTGCCGCATTTTGAAGTGGTGGGATGTCCTGCGGCAGCGGCTGGCGCAGGTTTTCGGCGGCAGCCGGTTTCTATGCGACAGCTGCAAATACAACTACGGCCACGCCTGCTGGCGTCCGGAACGGCCCAACGCGACCCGGTGTCCGGACTATCGCCGGCGGTAACGGACTGCGCGGGGGTGACGGGGTGAAGGACAACTTCTTCTACGGCGGTCAGGCCGTGATCGAAGGCGTGATGATGCGGGGGCGGCGGGCGCTGGCCATCGGGGTGCGGCGCGCCGACGGGACGGTGCTCGTACACGAGGAGCCGCTGGTGCCCTGGGCGCAGCGGTTTCCGATTCTCAAGCGCCCGCTGCTTCGGGGAGCGGTGGCCCTGGCGGAGGCGCTGGTCATCGGGATCAAGGCCCTGAACTTCTCGGCCGCCCAGGCCACCGAGGGCGAGGAGCAGCCTTTAAGCGCCAAGGAGCTGGCGTTGTCGCTGGTGCTGGCGGTGGGGCTGACCGTGGGCCTGTTCGTGGTGCTGCCCGCCTACCTCATCCGCCTGATCCAGGACGCCATCAGCCACAACGTGCTGCTCAACTTCGCGGAAGGCGGCATCAAGATCGCCCTGTTCACCCTGTACATCCTGGCCATCGGGCGCATGCCGGACGTGGCGCGGGTGTTCCAGTACCACGGCGCCGAGCACAAGGCCATCAACTGCTACGAGGCGGGGCTGCCGCTGACGGTGGAGAACGTGGCGCGGCAGAGCATCGTGCACACCCGCTGCGGCACCAACTTCATTTTGATCGTGCTGTTTCTGAGCGTGTTCCTGTTTTCGTTCTTCGGCCGGCCGCCGTTCCTGATGCGGGTGCTGATTCACCTGCTCTTGTTGCCGGTGGTGGCCGGGCTTTCCTATGAAATCATCCGTCATGCCGCCCGGGACGACGCTTGGTCCCTGGTGCGCTGGATCGCCACGCCGGGCTTGTGGATGCAGCGGCTGACGACCCGGCCGCCCGAGCGGGACCAGCTCGAGGTGGCCATCGCGGCGCTGGAGCGGGTGCTGGCCCGGGACGGCGTGGTGCAGCGCGCGAAGGCGGCCACGGAGGCGGTCGCGGAGGCAGCGTATGTTCGATAAGCTGGCGGAACTGGAGCAGCGCTACGTGGAGCTGGAGCAGCGGCTGTCGAACCCGGCGGTGCTGCAGGATCCGGCGCAGCTGCAAAAGGTGGCCAAAGCCCACGCGGACCTGGAGGAGATCGTGACCCGCTACCGGGCCTACCGGCAGGTGCAGGCCGAGATCAAGGAAACCCGGGCGCTGCTGGAAGAGAAGCTGGAGCCCGAGATGCGGGAGCTGGCCAAGGAGGAACTGGCGCGCCTCAACGAGCGGCTGGCGGCCCTGGAGCATGAGTTGCGGCTGCTGCTTTTGCCCAAGGATCCCAACGACGAGAAGAACATCATCGTCGAGATCCGGGCGGGCACCGGCGGCGAGGAGGCGGCCCTGTTCGCGGCCGACTTGTTCCGCATGTATTCCCGCTACGCGGAGAACCGCGGCTGGCGGGTGGAGATGTTGAGCGCCAACGCCACGGAGCTGGGCGGGTTCAAGGAAGTCATTTTCATGGTGCACGGCAAGAACGCCTACAGCCGGCTCAAGTACGAAAGCGGCGTGCACCGGGTGCAGCGGGTGCCCACCACGGAAGCCAGCGGGCGCATTCACACCTCGACCGCGACGGTGGCGGTGCTGCCCGAAGCGGAGGAAGTGGACGTGGAGATCCGGCCGGAGGATCTGCGCATCGACGTGTTCCGCTCCGGCGGCCACGGCGGCCAGAGCGTGAACACGACGGATTCGGCCATCCGCATCACGCACCTGCCTACCGGTCTTGTCGTCACGTGCCAGGACGAGCGCTCGCAGCTGCAGAACAAGGAGAAGGCCTTGCGGGTGCTCCGGGCGAGGCTTTTGGACATGAAGCGCCGGGAGCAGGAAGCGGAGATGGCCGCCGCCCGGCGGTCGCAGGTGGGCACCGGCGAGCGCAGCGAGCGCATCCGCACCTACAACTTCCCCCAGGGCCGTATGACCGATCACCGCATCGGCCTGACCCTCTACCGGCTGGATTCAATCTTGGAGGGTGACCTGGACGAGGTTATCGACGCGCTCATCGTGGCCGACCAGACCCAGCAGCTGGAGCGGCAGGAGGCGCAGGTGTGAGCCAACCCCGCGCCTTGATGGACTACCTGCGGCTGGCCACCGAATACCTCCAGCGGTGCGGCAGCCCCTCGGCGCGTTTGGACGCGGAAGTCTTGCTCGGGCACGTCCTGGGCATGGACCGGGTTTCCCTCTATGTCAACCATGACCGGCCGCTTGTGCCCCGGGAAGTGGACGCGTACCGGGAGGTGCTGCGGGCCCGCGGCCGCGGGACCCCTGTGGCCTACATCACCGGGAAGAAAGAGTTCCTGCGCATGACGCTGGCGGTGACGCCGGACGTGCTCATCCCGCGCCCCGAAACCGAGCTCCTGGTGGAGGCGGTGGTGCGCCACTTCCCGCCGGCGGACCGGCCCCTGGTCCTGGCCGACGTGGGCACCGGCTCGGGGGCCATCGCCATTGGTCTCGCGCGGGCTTTGCCGAAAGCGAGGGTGCTGGCCATCGACATCTCGCCGGCCGCCTTGGCGGTGGCCCGGCGCAACGCGGCCGCCCTGGGCGTGGCGGACCGGGTCGTGCTGATGGAAGGCGATCTCCTGGTGCCGGTGGCGGCGGGACTGGCCGGCGGCGCCGGTTCCCACGGTGCCGTTGCGGGCCGCCCGGCCGGCCACGGCTGGCCCGACGGCGGGCTCGACGCCGTCGTGTCCAACCCGCCCTACATCCCCGCGCGCGACTGGGACAAGCTGCCCCGGGATGTGCGGGAGTACGAGCCGCGGCTGGCGCTGGACGGCGGGCCGGACGGGTTGGCGGTGTACCGGCGCCTGGTGCCGCAGGCGGCGGCGGTCCTGCGGCCCGGCGGCCTATTGGCCCTGGAGATCGGCCACGATCAGGAGCAGGCCGTGCGGGCGCTCTTGGAGGGCGGCCGGTGGGACGGGGTGCGGGTCGAGAAGGACTACGCGGGACACCCGCGAGTGGTGCTGGCGACGCGGTCCGGCGGGGAAGGGGCGGCGGGTTAGTGGAGACGCGCCTGGTGGTCGTGGACCCGCTGCACCCCGATGCGCACGCCATCGCGGAAGCGGCCGCCGTGATCCGCCGCGGGGGGTTGGTGGCCTTCCCCACCGAGACCGTGTACGGCCTCGGGGCCAACGCCCTGGACCCGGCCGCTGTGCGCCGCATCTTCGCAGCCAAGGGGCGCCCCAGCGACAACCCGCTGATCGTGCACCTGGCCGGCGCCGAGGAAGTCTCGGCGGTGGCCGTTCCGCTGCCGCCGGTGGAGATCCTGGCGAGGCGCTTCTGGCCCGGGCCCCTGACCCTCGTCCTGCCCCGGCGGCCGGTTGTGCCCGACGAAACCACCGCGGGGCTGGACACGGTGGCGGTGCGGGTGCCCGATCACCCCGTGGCCCTGGCGCTCATCCGGGCCAGCGGCTGCCCCATCGCCGCCCCCAGCGCCAACCGCTCGGGCCGGCCCAGCCCGACCCGGGCGGCCCACGTATGGGCCGACCTGCGCGGGCGGATCGACATGGTCTTGGACGGCGGCGAGGCGGGCATCGGGCTTGAGTCGACGGTGATCGACCTGACGGCCGACCCGCCGGCGCTGCTGCGCCCCGGGGGCGTCACGGTGGAGGAGCTGGCGGAGGTCCTCGGCCCCGTGCGGGTGGATCCGGCGGCGGAGGGAATGCCGGCCGGCGGACCGGTGCGGTCGCCGGGCATGAAGTACCGCCACTACGCGCCCGCCACGCGCTGCGTCCTGGTGGAAGGGCCGCCGGAGGCGGTGACGGCCCACATCGCCGCCCGCCTCCAAGAGGAACGCGCCGCCGGCCGCCGCACCGCGGTGCTGGCGACGCGGGAAGGTGCGCCGGCGTACGCCGCGGACGCGGTGTGCGTGGCCGGCAGCCGGACGGACCTGGCGGAGCTGGCCCGCAACCTGTTCCACAGCCTCCGGGAGTTGGACGCAGCAGGCGTGGATGTTATTTATATGGAGGGTGTGGCGCCCGTGGGCTTGGGGCTCGCCTTGATGAACCGCATGCGCCGGGCCGCGGGCTACCGCATCGAGCGGGCCGGGACTGGCCAGGCCGGCTCCGCGGGGGCGCGGGGCGCGGCCGAAGCCGGCGGTTACCCGGACAGCGAAGGGAGCAGGACCCCATGAGGCTCTTGCCGTGGCGGTCTGCAGCCAGGCGAGAGAACGATCATCCCCACGCGGACACCGCGGCGCCGCGGGCGCCGGAGCTGAGCGCCCTGCGCCTGCAGCAGCTGACGGTGGAGCAGGGCCATCGCTGGCTGGTCGTCGCGCCCCACTGCGACGACGAGATCCTGGGCGCCGGGGGGCTGTTGCATTTGGCCGTGCAGGCGGGCTGCGCGGTGCGGGTGGTGCTGCTCACCAACGGCGACGGCTACAACCGCACCGCCCTGAGGGGCCAGTCCGGGCGGCTGCGCCTGACCCCGGCCCGTTACATCGAGTTCGCTTACCAGCGCCAAAGGGAGACGCTGGCGGCCCTCGGGCAGCTGGGCTTCTCGCCCGCGGAGGTCGTCTTCTGCGGCTATCCCGACCGGGGCCTCGCGGCCATGTGGGAAGAGCACTGGGACTTCAGCCGCCCCTACCGCTCGCGCTTTACCCGGGTCACCCGCTCCCCTTACGAGAACAGCCGCACCCGGGGCGCGGTGTTCTGCGGCGAAAGCGTGGTGCGGGACCTGGAAGACATCGTGCGGGAGTTCCGGCCCACCCACGTCATCGTGCCCCATCCCCACGATACCCACGGCGACCACTGGGCCGGCTGCTGTTTTACGCTGTACGCCTTGGAGCGCTTGCGGCTGAAAGGGCGCCTGCCGGTGGGCAGGCCGGTGGTGCTTCATTACTTGGTCCATCAGGGCCTGTGGCCGCAGCCCCGCGGCTTGAGGCCGCGCCTTTTGCTC
>DATCKT010000277.1:0-3655 GCA_036562195.1 Limnochordales bacterium | reverse complement strand
GCTGTGGGTCATCAGCCGGCTGGCCCCGGGCCAATCCCGGCCCGTTTTGCCCGGGTTGCTCTACCTGACCCGGCTCCACAATCCGGGCGCTGCCTTCGGTCTGTTTGCCTATCAACAGGAGCTGCTGGCCGCCGGGGCCGTTTTGGTGCTGCTGGTGGCCTGGTGGCGGCGGCGGGAAATCCAGCGCTTGCCGTCCGGCATGCGGTTCGGCCTCGCCCTCGGCCTGGGCGGGGCGGTGGGCAACCTCATTGACCGCGTGGGGCGCGGCGCCGTCGTGGACTTCATCGACATTCTCGTTCTGCCGGTGTTCAACGTGGCCGACACCGCCATTGTGGCCGGGGTCGTCATCCTCATCTGGTACGTTCTGCTGGGGCGGGATGCGGCCGCCAACCCCCAGGAGGGGCGCCGTGGAGCGTAGGGAGTTAACGGTGCCGCCGGAAGCGGCCGGCGACCGGCTGGACCGCTGGCTGGCCGCGGCGGGTGTGGGGCCGTCGCGCGCCTTCGTCCAGCGCTTGATCGACGCGGGGCTTGTCGCGGTGGACGGCCGCCCAGCCAGCGCCAGCCAGCGGGTGCGGCCGGGTCAGCGGGTGGTGGTGGACATCCCGCCCCCTGAACCCCTGGAGGCGCAGCCGGAGGCCATCCCGGTGGACGTGGTGTACGAAGACGACGACGTCATCGTGGTCAACAAGCCCCAGGGCATGGTGGTTCATCCCGCGGCCGGCAACCGGGCCGGTACGCTGGTCAATGCGCTCCTGGCCCACAGCCGCGGCTTGTCGGGCATCGGCGGCAAGGAGCGGCCCGGCATCGTCCACCGCCTCGACAAGGACACGTCGGGCCTCTTGGTGGTGGCCAAAAACGACCACGCCCACATCTGCCTGGCGCGGCAAATCCAGGCCCGGGAGGTGCTGCGGGAGTACGTGGCCATCGTCCACGGCCGGGTGCGGGACGACCGGGGGCGGGTGGACGCGCCCATCGGGCGCCACCCGGTGCACCGCCAGCGCATGGCCGTGGTGCTGGGAGGCCGGCCCGCGGTCACCGAGTACGAGGTGCTGGAGCGGTTTCCGGATTATACGTACTTGCGCCTCAGGCTGCAGACGGGCCGCACCCACCAAATCCGGGTGCACCTGGCCCACCTGGGCTATCCGGTGGTGGGCGACCCCGTGTACGGCCCGCGCCGCTGCCCGTGGCAACTGGCCGGGCAGTGCCTGCACGCCCGGCGGCTCGGCTTCCGCCACCCCCGCACCGGCGAGTGGCTGACCTTTGAGGCGCCCCTGCCCGAGGCCATGGAGAAGGTGCTGCGGGACCTGCGCCGGCGGGCCGGGAGGGAGGAGCCGGTTTCCACGGGCTAGCCGTGGGGGAAGCCGCGGCGGCGCAGAGGAAGTTGTTGCTGATCCGCCGACCGTGGTTGACACGGCGGCGGGGAATCCTCTACACTTGTACCAAACGGAAAGGGCATCCTTTAAATCGGTCCCGTGAGGCCGGTAAGGAGCCGTCACAAGTGCAAAGGCATTTGGGCGCGGCAGGCGCGCCTAGCGCGGCGCAGGTGGACGACTTCTTACCGGTGGCGGTAAGAAGTTTTTTTATGCCTGCGGGAGGGGAGTGGGGAACGTGGCCCTGGTGGACAAGGTCCGGGTGATGGACGCGGCCGCCCTGCGGCGGGCGCTGGTGCGCATCGCCCACGAGATCCTGGAGCGCAACCAAGGGACTGCCAAGCTGGGGCTCGTCGGCATTCACACCCGGGGCGTGCCGCTGGCGCGGCGGCTCGCGGAGCAGATTCGCCTCATTGAAGGCGTGGGGGTGCCGGTGGGCGTGCTGGACATCACGTTGTACCGAGACGATTTGACGACGGTGGCGCACCAGCCCCTCGTCCGACGCACCGACATTCCCTACGATGTGACGCGCCGCACCATCGTGCTGGTGGACGACGTGCTGTACACCGGCCGTACGGCCCGGGCCGCGCTGGACGCCTTGATCGACTTGGGGCGGCCGGACCGGATTCAACTCGCGGTGCTCGTCGACCGCGGCCACCGGGAGCTGCCCATCCGGGCGGACTTCGTGGGCAAGAACCTGCCCACGTCCCGCCAGGAAGTGGTGGCGGTGCGGCTGGAGGAGATCGACGGCCGCGATGAGGTGGTCATCCAGGCGCCCGCGGAGGACACGCGGGGAGAGGGAGGCGAGGACAAGTGAAAACACAGGCCGTCGACGTGGATGCGCGACTGCCGTTGGGGCAGATGGTGCCCCTTAGCCTGCAGCACT
Organism: Limnochordales bacterium; assembly: GCA_036562195.1. Lineage (GTDB taxonomy): Bacteria > Bacillota > Limnochordia > Limnochordales > ZCTH02-B6 > ZCTH02-B6. The sequence continues at coordinate 1,399 of DATCKT010000277.1, read as the reverse complement.
TGTTCGCCATGTTCGGGGCGACGGTGCTGGTGCCGGTGCTGACGGGGATGAGCCCCGCCGTGGCACTGTTTTCCTCCGGAGCCGGGACGCTGCTCTTTATCCTGATTACGGGCGGCCAAGTCCCGGCTTATTTGGGCTCCTCGTTCGCATTCATCGCGCCCCTCAGCTTCGTGATCGCTTCCGAGCAGTGGGGGCTGCCGTACGCCTTGGGCGGCACGGTGGTGGCCGGACTCGTCTACGCCGTGGTGGCGTTCTTCATCGCCCTGAGCGGCGTCGGTTGGCTGCGCCGGCTGCTGCCGCCCATCATCATCGGCCCGGTCATCATGGTGATCGGGCTTGGCCTGGCGCCCGTGGCTCTGGACATGGCCAACCTCGTCGGCGAAGGCGCCAGCCTGGCCAACCCCAACGTGCAGGCGGCCCTCATCACGCTGGCGCTGGCCATCGGCGCGGCCGTGCTGCTCCGGGGGTGGCTGTCCATGATCCCGGTGCTGGTGGCCGTCATCGGGGGCTACGTCGCCGCGTACCTGCTGGGCCTGGTGGACTTCACGCCGGTGCGGGACGCCGCTTGGTTCGGTGTGCCCGAGTTTACACTGCCCCGGTTCAGCCTGGGCGCCGTCATGATCATGGCGCCGGTGGCGGTGGTGACCATGGCGGAGCACCTGGGCGACGTGTTCGTCCTGAGCCGGGTGGTGGGCCGCGACTTCTACGAGCGCCCGGGCCTGCACCGCACGTTGCTGGGGGACGGCCTGGCCACCTCGTTGGCCGGCCTGGTGGGCGGCCCGCCCAACACCACGTACGGCGAGAACGTCGGCGTCATGGCCATCACGCGGGTGTACGCGGTGCGGGTCATCGCCTTGACCGCCGTCATGGCCGTGGCCTTGTCCTTCATTCCAAAGCTGGGCGCCCTTATCCAAACGATCCCGCCGGCCGTCATGGGCGGTGTGGCCATGGTGCTCTTCGGGTCCATCGCCGCCTCGGGCGTGCGCACCTTGGTAGAAAGCCGGGTGGACCTGTCGCAGAAGCGCAACCTCATCATCGCCTCGGTCATCCTCGTGGTCGGCATCGGCGGCGCCGCCATCAACCTCGGCCCGTTCGAACTGCATGGCATGGCGCTGGCCACGGTCATCGGCGTGCTGCTCAACCTGCTTTTGCCGGAGACGGAAGCGGCCGCCGAGGCGGAAGCCCACGGCGACTCTCCGGAGCGGGCGGCGGTTTCCGGGTCGTAGCGGGAGCGCGAAAGGTTCGTGAGGTGTGTGCGGTTGGCACAAGGGGAGGGAACAGGGTGGCCTGGGCAAGGAAGAACTTAATCCGCATGCGGGATTTGAGTGCGGCAGACATCGAACAGGTGCTGGATACGGCCGCGGCTTGCAAGGACATTTTTCGCCGGGCCGTCAAGAAG
>DATCKT010000274.1:0-5831 GCA_036562195.1 Limnochordales bacterium | reverse complement strand
GTCCCCGGCCCTCATACGTTGATGGCGAGGGGGGAGACAGGCCATGACCGTTTCCCATGCCGCCCTTCAAGCCGGTGGAGCGGGCGAGCGCCGCGGCGCCGGGTCCGGCGTTGCCGCCGCTTCTCCGCAGGAGCTCGTCGTTGCCCGTCGCACCGTAGCCTCTCATGAGCCCGGCGTCGGCCATGATGCCGACCCCATCGACCGCGACATCGCACCCTATCTGCCGCCTCGGCTGCGCCCGCTGATTACGGGTTTGCCGGTGGCCCACAAGGCGCGCCTTGTCGAGATCCGCCTGCGGGTGGGGCGGCCCTTGGCCGCTGTGCTCCAGGGGGAGGGGCCATGGTTCATCGGACCCCAAGGCCTGGTGCGCCGCCCCGCCGCCGCGGAGCCCGTCACCCCCGACGACGGGGCGCGACTACTTGCGGCCATCAGCCAGTCTTCGGTCTACGCGTTGGAAGACGCCTTTCGCCAAGGCTACGTCACCTTGCCCGGCGGGCACCGGGTGGGGTTTTGCGGCGAAGCCGTGGTGGACGGGGCCGTCCTGCGCACCTGGCGCCACGTGGCCTCCTTTAACATCCGCATCGCCCGGGCGGTGCCCGGGGCCGCCGACGCGGTGCTGCCGCGCCTTGTCGCTCCCGGCGGGCGCATCCGCCATACGTTGGTGGTGTCGCCGCCGGCCTGCGGCAAGACCACCCTCCTGCGGGATCTGGCCCGCCAGATCAGCTGGGGGGTGCCGTCCCTAAACCTGCCCGGGCAGGAGGTGGCCATCGTGGATGAGCGCTCCGAGATCGCCGCGTGCCGCGACGGCGTGCCCCAGCACGACGTGGGCCCGCGCACCGACGTCAGCGACCGCTGCCCCAAAGCGTTGGGCATGCTGCTCATGGTCCGGGCGATGGCGCCCCGGGTGCTGGTCACCGATGAGCTGGGAACGGCCGCCGATGCCGCGGCCGTGCTGGAGGCCCTCCATGCCGGCGTGAGCGTCATCGCGTCGGCCCACGGCGCCAGCTGGGAGGAGGTCGCGGGCCGCCCGGCACTGGGACCCCTGGTGGAGGGCGGGGCCTTTGAGCGGGCCGTCATCCTCAGCCGCCGCCGGGGTCCCGGCACCGTGGAGGCCGTCCTCGATCTGCCCCAACGGGCCGGCGGCCCCGCCCGATTACCGCAGAGTCCGCGACCAACGGTAAAGGAACGGTCATAAGCCGGCCCTCAGGCTCGTAAGTATGTCCTGCGTGGACAAGAGGTGGTGGGTCTATGGCGAGCCAGCTGGGAGCCGCGCTCGTGCTGGCCGCAGCCGGCCTTTTGGGTGCCGTCGTCGCCCGCACCTACCAGGAGCGCCCCCAAGTGCTGCGGGCGCTGCAGGCGGCCCTGACCATGCTGGCGACCGAGATCACGTACGCCGCTACGCCGCTGCCGGAGGCCCTCCGCCGGGTGGCCCGCCACACGCCCGCCGCCGTGGCTTCCTTCTTTGAGGAAGTGAGCCGGGCGCTGGAGCACAATCCCGGAGCGCCCGTGGGAGAGGTGTGGCGGCGGGCCGTGGCGGCCCGGCGCGGCTGGTGCCTGACGGCGGAGGACGAGGCGGTGCTCTTGGACCTGGGCGGGTACTTGGGCCGGTCGGCGGCGGCGGACCAGGAGCGGCATTTGCGCCTGGCCTTGGCCCAGCTGAGCCGCCTGCAGGGGGAAGCGGAAGCCCAGCGGGACGCCCACGTGCGGCTGTGGCGGTATCTGGGCCTGTGCGCCGGCGGGTGCCTGGTGCTGTTGCTCTATTGAAGGGGGCGTCGCGGTGGACATCACCATGATCTACCAGATCGCCGGCATCGGCATCATCATCGCCATTCTCAACATCTTTCTGGCCCAGGCAGGCCGCCAGGAGCAGGCCCAGATGCTCAGCTTGGCCGGAGTCATCATCGTGCTGCTCTGGCTCATCCAGCTCATCGGGCAGCTGTTCAGGGACGTGGAGACCGTGTTCCGCTGGTGGTGAAGGAGGGCCAGGCCGTGGAGGACGTGGCCCGCGTGGTGGGCGCCGGTTTGGTGCTGACCATCTTGCTGGGAGTCCTGCGGGAGCGCTACCCCGCCTTGGCGGTGCAGCTGGTGCTGGCCTTTGTGGTGGGCGTGTTCCTGCTCTTGTTGCCCTTCCTCGGCCGCGTGGTGGCCGTCTTCACCGAGCTGGGGAGGCGGGCGCAGGTCAACGGCACGTACCTGGACATCGCCTTGCGGGCGCTGGGCGTCGCGTACGTGGCCGCCTTCGGCGCGCAAGTGTGCAAGGACGCCAAGGAGGAGGCGCTGGCCGGGGCCATTGAGCTCGCGGGCAAGGTCATCATCCTGCTTTTGGCCTTGCCCGTGCTCATGGGCATCCTGGAAGCCCTCTTGCGACTGCTGCCCTGAGGGCCGGGGGAAGGGGCCATGGGTTTCGTGAGCGGCTGGCAGAGGTTCTTGTCGTCGGTGGGACGGCCAGCGCGTTGTGTCCTTGCGCCGGGCCGGGGCGCGATGGTGGCCGTGACCGTGGCCTTTGGGATCCTGGTTGGGTGCGCTCCCGTCGCCGCCGCCCAGGCTCCCGGCAACCCGCCCGTCCCGGGAAACCCGCTCGGGGAAGTGGTGGAGGAACAGCTGCTGCGCTTGGATACCAGCGAGCTGGACCAGTTCTTGGAAGGGCTGGACGAAGAGATCCGCCGCCAGCTGCCGGTACGCAGCGTCCGCGACCTGGTCCTCGATCCGGCGGGCGGGCTGCAGCTGGACCCGTTGGCCTTTGCCCAGAATCTGCTGGGGTACCTGGCGGGCGAGGTGGTTGTCCAGTCGCGGCTCTTGGCGCAGCTGGTGGTGGCGGCCGTGCTGTGTGCTCTCCTGCAGAACTTTGCGGGCTCCCTGTCGCGGACGGCCACCGATGTGGGGTTTCTTGTGACGTACATGGTGGTGATCTTTTTGGGCTTGCAGAGCTTCGCCATCGCCAGCGGCATCGGGCGGGAGACGCTGGCCGGCATGAGCAGTTTCATGTACGCGTTGCTGCCGCTGTTGGCCACCATGCTCGCAGCCGTGGGAGCCTTGACCAGCGCCGCCTTGTTTCATCCCCTTCTGATCACGGCGGTGACGCTGGTGGCCGCCGGGATCGAGCGCGTGGTCTTTCCGCTGCTGCTTTTGGCAGCGGTGGTAGGGGTGGTGGGCCGGCTGGCCAGCGAGTTTCCCTTGTCCCGGCTGGCCGCGCTGTTCCGCCAGGGGGCCGTCACCTCGCTGGGCCTGGGGTTTACCATCTTCCTGGGCGTCATGGTCATCCGGGGCGCCATCGCCCCGGTGGCGGACGGCGTGGCGCTGAGGGCCACCAAGTTCCTGGCCGGGGCCTTCATTCCCGTGGTGGGCGGCATGATGGCCGACGCGGTGGAGGTGGTGGTGGGCGGGTCGCTGTTGGTCAAAAACGCCCTGGGCGTGCTGGGCATGGTGACCCTCTTGGTCATGGTGGCGTTTCCGCTGATGAAGATCCTGGCGCTGGTCGTCATCTACCGCCTGGCCACGGCCTTGGTGCAGCCCATCAGCGACCCCCGCTTGACGGACGCCTTGGGCACCATGGCCGACACGCTGACGGTGCTGATGGTGGCGGTGGCCACGGCGGCGCTCATGTTCTTCGTGGCCATTTTGGTGGTGGTGGGCATCGGCAACCTGGCGGCCGTGGTGCGCTGACGCGGGCGGGCCGAGCCTGGGCAAGGAGGGAACCGGCAGGCATGGATTGGCTGGTGGACGTGGTGCGGGGCCTCATCATCATCGTGTTCTTCGTCCACGTGGCCCAGCTCTTGCTGCCCGAGGCGGGCTTGCGAGGCTACGCCCGGCTCGTCATGGGGCTGTTGGTGATCGCGGCGCTGCTTGGACCCGTGCTGGAGCTCCTGCGCCTCGATTACCCGCTGCAGCGGCAACTGTTCGGCATGGCGCCCGTCCCCGTGGACCCCTACGTCAGAGCCGGGCGGGAGCTGGCCGCCGCTGCGGCGGCGCGCCTGGCCGAGCCGACCAGGAGCCGGTTTGAGCAGCAGGTGGCCGGTTGGGCGGGCATGGCCGCCGGCGCCGAGCCGGCCCGGGTGGGCGTGGTGTGGGGCCCCGACGGCGCCCCGGAAAAGGTCGAGCTTGTGTTTGCCGGCGAGGGCGGTACGGCGCCCGCCGCCGAGCGGGTGCGGCGGCTGGTCGCGCAGTTTTTCGGCCTTGCTCCCGAGCAGGTGGAGGTCCGGATCACGGGGTTTTGAGGAGGCGCGTGGCGGTGGGCAAGTGGGCCGAGTCTTGGAGCCGGTGGTTTGGCGAAGGGGGGCCGGGCGGCCGGTGGCCGCGCCTGGGGGACGGCCAGGCCCAACTGGCCCGCTACCTCCTCCTGCTCTTGGGCCTGGGCGTTCTCCTCCTGACCCTAAGCTCCCGGGACGCCCGGGAGGCGGGCGGACCGGACCCGCGGGGGACGCCGACCGTGGCCGTGGGCGGCCCCGGTGGGCCGGGCGGCCCGGGAGCCGCCGGCGTCCCCGCCGCGTCCACGGCCGCGGCCGGCCCTTACGCGCGGGAGCTGGAGGGGGCGGTGCGGGAGTTCTTGGAGCAGCTTCACGGCGTCGGGCGGGTGCACGTGCGCATCACTCTTGCGACGGGGCCGGAGCTCGTCCTGGCGGAACAGGTCAACCGCGAGCGCCGGGTGAGCGAGGAACCCGCGCAGGGTGGGGCCGGGGCGACGCGCACGGTGATCGAGGAGCGGCACAGCGCGCAGCCGGTGATCCTGCGCCGGGATCAAGGCCGCGAAGAGCAAGCGCTGGTGCTCTTGGAGCGGGCACCCCAGATTCAGGGCGTCGTCGTGGTCGTGGACGCCGCGGACAGCCGGCTGCCCCTGGAGATCAGCCGGGCGGTGGCCACGTTCCTCGGCGTGCCGGTGCACAAGGTGTACGTCCTGGCGCAGCAGCCGTAAACGGCACCTGGTTACATGGGGAGCGGGCGCGGCGTGTGCCCGCGGCAGAAGGAGGGGAAAGTTCATGCAGACCCACGAGGCTGTCGGCCGGCGGGCGCCGGCCGGACGGATCCGGTTCCTGGCGTTGACGCGTCCGGAGTGGCTCATGGCGCTGGTTTTGGTCCTCTCGGTGGCCTTGGCCGCGTGGCTGGCCTTCACGGCCGGGAGCGACCCCTTGGACGGCGTGGCCCTGGACGAACCGGCGGTGCCCGTGCTGGCGCCGGCGGCGCCCACGGCCGGCCGGGGCGCGGTGCCGGCTGGGGCGGTTCTGACCGAAGCCCCGCCCGCGACGGAGGCGGGCAGGCCTCTTTCGGGAGCGGCCCAGGCCGACGCGGCCACCGTGTCCGTCCGGCCGCTTCTGGGCGGTACGCTGGCCGCCAACCCGTTTGACGAGTACCGGCTGGAGCGGGAGCGGATGCGCTCCCGGCAGGCGGAGGCGCTGGAAGCCATGGTGCGCGACCCGTCGGCCGGCGACGAGGTGCGCCGGGGAGCGCAACAACGCCTGCTCGCCCTGTGGGAGTCCGAAGCGCGGGAAGCCCAGCTTGAGAGCGTGCTGCGGGCGCAAGGTTTCGACGCGCTGGTGATCGTGACCGACGCGGGCGCGCACGTGGTGGTGGACGCGGTGCTGGACGCCGCTCAAGCCCAGCGCATCGGCGAGCTGGTGAGCCGCATGGCGGGGGTGCGGCGGGAAGCGGTCAGCATCGTTGACGCGGTATCCGCAGGAAGGTAAACTTACTAGGAAGGACTTCCAAGGAGGCAGCTTCCAAGGAGGCAGAGCCTTTGAATCTCGAGCCCATCAAGGAACTCATCGAGCTTATTTCCAAAAGCGACATCGATGAGTTCGAGCTGGAAACCGAAGGCCTGAAGGTGGCCATGCGCAAGG
>DATCKT010000272.1:0-15702 GCA_036562195.1 Limnochordales bacterium | reverse complement strand
GGCCAGTCCTGCTCCTCGGTCTGGCCCCGGGCCGGCAGGCGCCCCATCTCGCCGGCCACCACGCCCTTGACGTACTCCTCCATTTCCATCTGTTCCCGCCGGCCGTCCTCGTGCACCAGGGTGATCGTCGGCTCTTCCCCTTGGGCCCCCTGGTCATCGCCTCGGCCAGAGCGGCCGCTGACAAAGAACAGTGCCCCCAAAGCCAAAAGCAGCACCACGGCCAGGATGGCCATCGGCTGCAGGCGCGACTTCTCCAACGCTCCCACCTCCTGCCGGATCTCGCCGTATAGTCTGCGAAGGAGCGTTGAAGCCTATGCCGCAAGGAGGAATTCGATCCGGGCCCCCGAATAGACAGCAATGAAAAACTTTCCAAAGGGAGGCGCCTTCTGTGAACAAAAGCGAACTCGTCGCGCGCGTGGCCGAGAAGACCAACCTGACCAAGAAGGCGGCGGGAGAAGCGGTCGAGGCGGTCTTCGAGTCCATCTCCGAGGCCTTGGCCGGCGGCGACAAGGTGACGCTGGTCGGCTTCGGCACGTTCGAGGTGCGCAACCGGGCGCCCCGCCGCGGCGTGAACCCCGCGACGCGGCAGTCCATCCAGATCCCCGCCAGCAAGGTGCCGGCGTTCAAGGCGGGCAAGTCCCTGAAGCAGTCGGTCGCTGGTCGATAACCTATGGTGGAGTCCCCCCGGGCCGACCTGCAGCCGCTGCTGGACGTGATGGCCCGGCTGCGTTCGCCGGAGGGCTGTCCCTGGGATCGGCAACAGACCCACGCCAGCCTCAAGCGGTACTTGCTGGAAGAGGCCTACGAGCTTCTGGACGCCATCGACGCGGGCGATGACCGCGCCCTGGTGGAGGAACTGGGCGACGTGCTGCTCCAGGTGGTGTTCCACGCCCAGATCGCCTGGGAAACCGGCCGGTTCTCCATGAGCGACGTGGTGGATGGACTGGTTAAGAAGCTCGTACGCCGGCATCCCCACGTGTTCGGCGATGTGCACGCCGAAGATGCGGCGGCGGTCGTGCGCACGTGGGAAGCCATCAAGCAGCGGGAGAAGGCCGACCGGGAGGGCGAGGCGGAGCACGAGCCCGCGTCGCTGCTGGAAGGTATCCCGCGCCACTTGCCTGCCCTCATGGAGGCGGAGCAGCTGCAAAAGCGCGCCGCGCGGGTAGGTTTCGAGTGGGAAGACGTGGCCGGAGCGTGGGACAAGGTGCAGGAGGAGCTGGAAGAGCTCCGGCGGGCCGCTGGCTTGGGGAGCCCGGCAGGCAAACCGGCCAACGGGCGCCTGCCCGAGGCCGCCCGGGCCCAAGTGGCCGAAGAGCTGGGCGACGTGTTGTTTGCCCTGGTCAACGTGGCCCGCTATCTGGACGTCGATCCCGAGCAGGCCCTGCGGGCGGCCAACGCCAAGTTTCGCCGCCGTTTCCGGCACATCGAGGCCCGGGCCCGCGCCCAAGGCCGGCGCCTGGACGACATGACCTTGGCCGAGATGGACGCCTTGTGGGAAGAGGCCAAGGGCCGGCAGCGAGCGCTGGACGAGCAAGCTCCGGGATCGCTGGATTGAGTAGGATCCGGGATCGCGAGCAGGGCCTCCCCCGTGGCCCTGGTGGCCGCCGGAGGAGGCCCCTCTCCCCTGCATCGGTATCGAGCGGGCTGCCGTCGCCGCCCGGCCGTGCGACCGGGGAGCGGCGGTGCATGGGCGCGCCCTGTGGAGGCGGCGCCGCGCCGTGCGTTACTGCTCCATCTGCTTGGCCAGGAAGCCGGCGGCTGTTTCCGCCAGCTTGAGCTCCAGTTCTCCCATCTTCTTGTCCGGGTCGCGGGTGCCGAGGATGACGGCGCCGATGGGGTCGCCCTCGGCGATGATGGGCGCGATGACCTGGGACGTAAAGGCCCAGATCTGATCGTCGTCCTCCTCCAGCGCCGGTCCCGGCTCGCCCGGTTTCGGCAACAAGAGCGCCCGCCGGCTCTCCATCACCTTCTCCACAATGGACGGCACCGGCTTGTCCAGCCACTGCTTCTTGGGCGCGCCGGCGACCGCCACCACCGCGTCCCGATCCGAGATCAAGGCGATATGGTTGGTCGTCTCGTGCAAGGAATCCGCATACTCCTGGGCGAAGTCCCCCAGCTCGCCGATGGGCGAATACTTCTTGAGAATGACCTCGCCTTCCCGGTCGACGAAAATCTCCAGGGGATCTCCTTCCCGTATTCGCAGGGTGCGGCGGATCTCCTTGGGGATTACGACGCGGCCGAGGTCATCGATGCGGCGCACGATCCCGGTTGCTTTCACCTTGAGAAGTCCCCCTCCTTTGCCTTGTGGTTGCCGGCGTCCGGGCCTTGCGCCTGTCAGGCCCTGCCGCTCTGGACCGCCTGCACCCGGGGTGGGTCGGCTTGGTTCTTCTGGGTGGTGCTGGGCCACGCCGCCTTCATCTCCCGCAGCACCTCCTCCAGCAGCGCGAGGACGTCTCGCTCGCCCAAACCGCGGCACCGCAGCTTAATCAGGGCGGTGCCCGTGGGCGAGAGCAGCACCCGCCCGCGGAACCGGCGGGTCAAGTGCAGCGCCACCTCCCGGGGGAGGACGACCCCCTGGAGCAGCCGGATGACCACCTCGCCCTTGTCGCCGCTGATGGAGGCGACGCTGAGCTCCCGGGCCAGCGCCTTGATGCGGGCCACGGCCAGGAGGTTGCGCACCGGCATCGGCACCGGGCCGAACCTGTCCTCCAGCTCCTCCTGGAGGTCGGCCACATCTTCCGGCCGCCGGATGGCGACCACCTTCTTGTAGACCTCCACCTTGCGCTGCGGGTCCGGCACGTACTCGTCTGCGACGTACGCGTCTACGTTGAGGTCGATGACGGGATCCGGCGGCTCCTGGACCACCTCTCCCTTGACCTCGCGCACGGCCTCCTCCAGCAGCTTGCAGTACAGCTCAAAGCCTACCGAGGCAATGAAGCCGTGCTGCTCCGGGCCGAGCAGGTTCCCCGCGCCGCGGATCTCCAGATCCCGCAGGGCAATCTTGAAGCCCGAGCCGAGCTCGGTGAACTCCCGGATAGCCTGCAAGCGCTTCTCCGCGTCCTCGGTCAGTATTTTGTCCCTGCGGTAGGTGAAATACGCATAGGCCACCCGATTGCTGCGCCCGACCCGTCCCCGTAGCTGGTAGAGCTGCGCGAGCCCCAGCCGGTCCGCCTCGTCCACGATGAGGGTGTTGACGTTGGCGATGTCCATGCCGGTTTCGATGATGGTGCTGCACAGGAGCACGTCGATCTCGCCGTTGAGGAAGTCCAGCATCACCCGCTCGAGCAGATCCTCGTCCATCTGCCCGTGGGCGATGGCGATGCGGGCCTCCGGCACCAGCTCCCGCAAACGCTCGCCGAACCGCTCGATGTCCTGCACCCGGTTGTGGACGAAGTACACCTGGCCGCCCCGGGCCAGCTCCCGCAGGATGGCTTCCCGCACCAGCTCCTCGTTGTACTCCACCACGTAGGTGCGGATGGGAAACCGGTCTTCGGGCGGCGTCTCGATGACGCTCATGTCCCGCACGCCCACCAGCGCCATGTGCAGGGTGCGGGGGATGGGCGTCGCGCTCAAGGTGAGCACGTCTACCGTCCGGCGCAGCTCCTTGAGGCGCTCTTTCTGGGCCACGCCGAAGCGCTGCTCCTCGTCCACGATGACGCAGCCCAAGTCCTTGAACTGCACGTCCTTGGACAGGAGCCTGTGCGTGCCGATGACGATGTCCACGGTGCCGTCGGCGAGCCCCTTCAGGATGCGGGCCTGCTCCGCCGGCGACTGGAACCGGCTCAAGGCCTCGATGCGCACCGGGTACGCGGCGAACCGGTCCCGGAAGGTGCGCAGGTGCTGCTGGGCCAAGATGGTGGTGGGCACCAGCACCGCCACCTGCTTCGCGTCCATGACGGCCTTGAAGGCCGCCCGCATGGCCACCTCCGTCTTGCCGAAGCCCACGTCGCCGCAGAGCAGGCGGTCCATGGGCCGGGGCCGCTCCATGTCGGCCTTGACTTCCTGGATGGCCCGCCATTGGTCGGGCGTTTCCTCGTAGGGAAACGCTTCCTCGAACTGCTGCTGCCAGACGGTATCCTTGGAGAAGGCGTAGCCGGGCAGCGCCTCCCGCTCCGCGTATAGCTTGAGCAGGCCCTGGGCCAGCTCCTTGACGGATTCGGTGACCCGCTTCTTGACGCGGGCCCAGTCGCTGCCGCCCAGCTTGCTGAGGCGGGGGGTCTGGCCTTCCACGCCGATGTACTTCTGCAGCAGGTCTACCTGCTCGGTGGGCACATACAGCTTGTCGTCGCCCGCGTACTGCACCACCAGGTAGTCCTTGTGCACGCCGCCGATCTGCAGCGTCTCCACGCCCATGTAGCGGCCGATGCCGTGGTTGACGTGGACCACCAGGTCGCCCACCTTAAGCTCGTCGAGGCGCGCCCCGGCGCCGCTTTTGGTCCGGGCCTGCCGGCGCACTTTCCGCTGGCCGAAGGTCTCCAGCTCCGTCAAGAGCAAGAGCTTCACCGCCGGCAACTCGCAGCCGGCGCTCAAGTTGGCGGTGATCACGGTCACCGTGCCGGGCGGCAGCATGAGCCGCCCCGGCGCCGCCGGCGCTCGGTCCGCGGCCGCCATGGCCGCGCCGTTGCCGGCGCCCGGCCGGTGCTCGCCGCCCGGCCGGTGCCCGGCGGGCGCGCCGGCGCTCAAGGCATCACCATTCAGGAGGCTTGCGGCGCCGCTGTCGGCCCCGGCCCCGTCGCCGTAGGACGCGGCGCCGTTGGCGCCTGCCCCGTCGGCGATGGCGCCGTCCGGCAGGACGCCCGCCTCGAGCAGGCTGCCCGGAGCGATCGGCCCCGGGCTCCCCGGTTCGCTCGGCCCGGCCCCATGGGCCTTGCCGTTGGACCCTCCGGCATGCTTGGCCCCTGCCTTCGCCACGCCTGCGCCCGGCTCCGGCCAGCGCCGCACCGGGATCTCCTCATCCCGCAGCACGCTTTCGATGCGCTGCGCCCGCTCGTCCGTGGCCGCGGCGATCACGATCCGCCACCCCTGGCGGCGCCGCTCCCGCACCGCCTCCACAAAGGGCTCCAGCTTCCCCTGGAACGTGGGCGCAGGCCGGGACGCCACCTGCAGTTCGGGAATCCCCTCCAACCCTGGCACGTGCTGCTTCAGGCCGCACGTGAACAGTGCGGGATGGCGGCGGACCACAAGCAGCAGGTCGTCCCAGTCGGCGAACAGCCCGGCCGACTCGGGGAGCACCCGCCCGCGCTCCAGCAGCCCCGCGTGGGTGTGGGCGAAGTCGTTGTGGAACAGGTTCAGCTGCTCCCGGGTGCGGGCCGGCTCATCCAGCACCACGGGCCCGTCGCCCACATACTCCACCAGCGTTTCCAGGCGCGGGTAGAAGAAGGCCTTGTACTGTTCGATGCCGGCGAACCGCCGGCCCGTCTGCAGCTGTTCGATGTGGGCCGCTACCCGCTGGCGCAGATCCGCCGCGGCCTCGGCGAAACCGGCCCGGTGCAGCCGGTTGGCCTGGCGGCTGGCGGCGGCCTCGATGGCCTCAGCGGCGCCGCTTGCGTCTTCGGGCAGGACCAGCTCCCACACCGGCCCGATGACGGCCCGCTCCACGGCACCCGAAGAGCGCTGGGTTTCCACGTCAAACAAGCGGATGGAGTCGACCTCGTCGTCGAAAAAGTCGATGCGCAGCCCTTGCGCGGCCGTCAAGGGGAAGACGTCGATGAGACCGCCCCGCACGCTGAACTGGCCGCGGCCGTCCACCATGTCCACCCGCTCATAGCCCAGCTGCACCAGCTGCGCCGCGAGCGCCTGCGGCCGGATGCGATCGCCGACGGCGATGGTGCGGACGGCGCCGGCCAGCGCCTCGCGGGGCACAAGCCGCTCCACCGCGGCCTGCACGGGCGCCACCACCAGCGTCGGCCGGCCCAGGCTCAAGCGCTCCAGCACCGCCAAGCGGGCCGCCGCCAGATCCTTGGGCATCGGCAGCTCTTCATGGGGCCAGATTTCCCGCGCGGGGAACAGGAGCACCTCGTCTTCAGGCAGCAGGGCCGCCAAGTCCTCCCGCAGCCGCTCGGCCTGATGGGGCCCCGCCGCCATCACCAGCATGGAGTGGCGTCCCCCCCGGGGCCAGCCCTCGCGATAGAGGGCCGCGATGAGCAATACCTTGTGGGCCGGCGTGAACCCGTGCAGGAGGCCGGCAGGCGCCTGCGCCGGCGAGCGCTGGCCCCCCCTCAGCCAGCGGATTTCGCGCGATTCGGCCAATAAGTCAAAGATTGCCGTAATGTCCAAATCAATGTCCCTCCGTCAGCCGCGCGCGGGCATACCCCCCCACCGCCCGGCGCTTTCCCCGGTCATGCAACGAGGGACACGCCCAGCCGTGCGGCCGGGCGCGTCAATCTATTCGGAAAGGCTCGGCCATCCTGGTGGGAACGACGGCCTTTTGCGCCCACGCGAAGATGATCGACCGCCTTTGAATGGCACTCTTCATTATAGGCACGGGCACAGGGCAAGATCAACTTGAGCCCGTTGGTACGGCTCGTATTATGGCATGGCCCCCTGCGCCTTATTCGCTTTATTGTACTTGTTCATGGCCGCCGCTGTGCCTTCCAAGATCCACGTGCGCACCGCGGCCGCGCCCTCCCGGGCCAGCGCCTCAAAGATGGCTAGCTCCTGGTCGTCCAGGGGCTTGAGCACATACTCCGCGGCCGTCAGCGGCGCCGGCGGCCGCCCGATGCCTAAGCGCACCCTGGGAAACGCCTGGCTGCCCAGGTGGGTGATGATGGACTGCATGCCCTTGTGGCCCCCGGCGCTGCCGGCAGGCCGGATCCGCAAGGTTCCCGCCGGCAGGTCCAGGTCGTCGTAGACCACCAGCAGGTCTTCTAAAGGGAGGCGGTAGTAGCGCACCAGCGGCTCCACCGCCTCCCCGCTTAGATTCATGAAGGTCTGCGGCTGGACCAGCAGGACCTTTTGCCCATTTAACTCCCCGCTGCCCAAAAGGCTGTTGGACCAGTGCTGGCGCAGGCGCACGCCCAGCTCGCCGGCCAGCAAATCGACGACCCAAAAGCCCAGGTTGTGCCGGGTGCGCGCGTAGCGCGGGCCAGGGTTGCCCAATCCGACGATCAACTTCAGAACCCGTTATTCCTCCTTGCCCTCGCCGCCACCGGCATCGGCCTCGCCTTCAGCGGGGGTTTCCCCGGCGGGCGCCTCCGCCTCCGGCGCTTCCGTCCGGGCGGAGATGATGGTCAGCACCACGTCCTCGGGATCGTGGCGGACCCGCACGCCCGCCGGCAGCTTCAAGTCCTGGACTGTAACCGTAGCCCCCACTTCCAGACCGGACACGTCCACGGAGATGACCTCGGGAATGTCGGCCGGCAGGCACGCGACGGTGAGTTCCCGCCGCAGCAGGTTGACCAGGCCGTCCGCCGGGCTCCCCACGGCCTCCACCGGCACCGTCGTCTCCAGTTCCTGATCCAGGGCGACGGCGTGGAAATCCACGTGCACGATGTCGCCGGACACGGGATGCCGCTGCAGCTCCTTGATCAACACCTTACGCTGTATCGCCCGGTCGCCGTCCTGCAAGTGCAGCTCCACCAGGCCATGGGCGCCCGCTCCCTGGGCCAGCCGCTCCAGCTGCCGCGCGTCCACGGCCACCGGCGTCGATTCCTGCCCGGCGCCGTACAGCACCCCCGGCACCTTGCCGGCCCGCCGCAGCCGGCGAGCGCTGCCCTTGCCCGTGACCTGCCGAAATTGGCCCGTCAACACCGCTTCGCTCATCGCGACCCCTCCTCGCTGTGCCTGTACCATGTGGTTTCCCACGGGTGCGGCTCCTACGCGCCGGGGTCTCGATCAGCCCGTCGCGGCGCCGGCTAGACCTCGAACAACTTGCTCACCGAGATCTCCTCAAAGATGCGCCGGATGGCCTCGGCGAACATCGGCGCGATGGAGAGCACCCGGATCTTCGGCACCCGCTTGTGCACCGGCAGCGGGATGGTATTGGTCACCACGATCTCCTTGATGGGCGACGCCTGCAGCCGCTCGGCGCCCGGGTCCGACAGGACCGGGTGCGTGGCTGCGGCGTACACCTCCTTGGCCCCCTGGGCCAAGAGCGCCTCGGCGGCCTTGACCAGCGTGCCGCCGGTGTCCACGATGTCGTCGATGAGAATCGCGGTCTTGCCCTGCACGTCGCCGATGACGTGCATCACTTCCGCGACGTTGGGCTGCGGGCGGCGCTTGTCGATGATGGCCAAGGGCGTGCCCAACCGCTGGGAAAACTCGCGCGCCCGGGCCACGCCGCCCACGTCGGGCGACACCACCACCACGTCGTCCAGGCCCTTTTTGGCGAAGTAGTCGGCCAGGATGGGCAACGCCTTCAGGTTGTCGACCGGGATGTCAAAGAAGCCCTGAATCTGGCCGGCGTGCAGGTCCATGGTCAGCACCCGGTCGGCCCCGGCGGCGGTCAAGAGGTTGGCGACCAGCTTGGCCACGATGGGATCCCGGGGCTGCGTCTTGCGGTCCTGCCGGGCGTAACCGTAGTAGGGGATGACGGCGGCGATGGAGGTGGCCGACGCCCGGTTGAGGGCGTCGATCATTACCAAAAGCTCCATCAGGTTGGAGTCGGCCGGGTTGCAGGTGGGCTGGATGACAAATACCTCGGCACCCCGCACCGTCTCGCCGATGCGCAGGTTGATCTCGCCGTCCCGAAACCGGCCGACCACCGCATCCCCCAACGGCAGCTCGAGGCAGTCGCAGATCTCCTTCGCCAGCTCGGGGTGGGCGGTGCCCGTGAATATCTTGATCTTCTTGTGGCTTACCGATTGGACCCGCATGTCGTCCTATGGCGCCTCCTGTGCCTTGCTCTTTGATCTTCTCCTGGCCGCCCATCCCTCGATGATCCGGAGCTCGGCGCGCTCCAGCGCCAACGCCCCCGGCGGCACATCGCGTGTGATGGTGGAGCCGGCGCCGGTGTAGGCGCCTTCGCCGATGCGCACCGGCGCCACCAGATTCGTGTTGCTGCCGATGAACGCCCCGTCGCCGATGAAGGTGGGATGCTTGGCCTGGCCGTCATAGTTGCACGTGATGGTGCCGGCGCCCACGTTGACGTCTTTGCCGATGGTGGCGTCGCCCACGTACGACAAGTGGGGCACCTTGCTGCCGGCGCCGATGGTGGACTGTTTGACCTCCACGTAGGCCCCGACCTTGGCGCCCGCCTCCAGCACTGTTCCGGGCCGGAGAAAACTAAAGGGGCCCACCGTGCAGCGCGGCCCGACGCGGCTTTCCCGCACTACCGAGCGCTCCACCACGGCGCCGGCCCCGATCTCGCTGTTGTCGATTTCGGCGTGGGGACCGATGCGGGCGTCTTCGCAGATCTTGGACGCCCCGCGGATAAACGTGAACGGCATGATAACGACATCCGGCTCTAGGTGGGCTTGGGGGTCGATGTACACAGTGTCCGGATCCATCACCGTCACACCGGCCAGCATCCACTGCTCCACGATGCGCTGGCGCATGATGGCCTCCGCCCGGGCCAGCTCCACCCGGTTGTTGATGCCCAGCACCTCCAGGGCGTCGGGCACCACCACCACTTCCACCGTCTGGCCGGCCCGCCCCAGCACCGCCAGGACGTCGGGCAGGTAGTACTCGCCCTGGGCGTTGAGGGGCTGCACTTGCCGCAGGCCCTCAAACAGCTTGCCCGCGTCGAAGCAGTAGGTGCCCGTGTTGATCTCGCGGATGGCGGCCTCGGCGGGGCTTGCGTCCTTCTGCTCCACGACGCGCAGAAACCGGCCCGTGGCGCCGTCCCGCACGATGCGGCCGTAACCGTCCGGCTGGTCCACCACGGCGCTGATGATGGACGCCGCCGCCCCGCTCTTTCGATGGTGATCGAGCAGGTTGGCCAAGGTCTGCGGCCGCCATAGGGGAGTGTCCCCGTAGGTGATGAGCACCGGCCCGTCGTAGCGGGCCAGAAGCGGCTCCGCTTGGGCCACCGCGTGGCCCGTGCCCAGCTGGGGCTCCTGCACCACAAACTCCACATCGAGCCCCGCGCACGCCGCCCGCACCTCATCGGCCTGGTGGCCAACGACCACGATCACCCGGCCGACGCCCGCCCGCCGCACGTTGTCCACCACCGTGTGCAGCATCGGCCGCCCGCACAGGGGATGCAACACCTTGGGGCGCTTGGAGCGCATGCGGGTGCCTTGGCCGGCGGCCAGGATGAGGGCGACGGCTTCGGACATGCAAGGGTCTCCTCCCGGATGAAAGTTGCGCCCCGACTCCTTCGGCACCGCCGGTGCCTTTCCTCCGCCGGCCACGGGGCCGCCAGCGACCCCGGCACCAGCAAGGCCGCCGGGACGCCCGCCCCCCGGATGCGTCGATCCGGGGCGATCAAGATCAGTATGACGCCCGGGCCGCCATCTCCTGTCGCCATTGTCCGGCCGGCGCCCTGCGCGGCCCGCCCGCGGCCCGCGGGCCCCAGGCCCGGATCCGGGCCTGGGCGGCCCAATTGTTTGACAGCGCCGACAAAGGACCGGTATAATAGGGATGGCAACGGCCGGCGGTGCGCCGGCGCTTGCTGTCTAGTGGGGCGTGGTGTAACGGCAGCACTATTGCCTTTGGAGCAATCGGTCCAGGTTCGAATCCTGGCGCCCCAGCCAAAAGAGGCCGCCTGACGGCGGCCTCTTTTTGATGCCGGGTGCGGCGCCTGTCGCAATGCCCGTGGCGATACCTTCCGCTGCCTGCGCCCCGCACGGCTTGGTCCCTCGTTCACACTGCCCTTCTGATGGGCTGCGTCACCGGCGGCCCGATGATGCGGAAGTTGAGCACACCCTTGACCAGCAGGATCAGGCACGGAATGACCGCGGCGATGGCCACCGACTGGTCCGGGTAGAACATGGTGACCAGGGCCAAGGCCACGATGGCGCCCCGCCCGAGCAAGTCCCCGAACTGCTCCTTCGAGAACTGACCGAACATTGAGAAGGTTAGCCCAAGGCAAGCGATGCCCACGATGATGCTGGAGAGGATCTGGGGCCACCCGGGCTGGGTGAGCATTTCGTGGCGCACAAAGATCGCGAAGGACATCACGAACATGGGTGAGCAGATCCTGAGGGCTTCCCACGCCGTGCGCATGAACGACGCCCCGGAGATGCTGGACGCCACCGCGGCCGTCAGCGACGTGGGCGGCGTCAGCTCGCCCCATACCGAAATCAGGAACGCAAAGAAGTGGGCGACCCACGGGTTGATGCCAAACCGGGTCATGGGCGGCACGATGATGACGGCGACAATGATGTAGGTGGCCGTCGGCGGCAGCCCCGTGCCCGCGAGCCACCCAAACAGCCACGCCATCACGATGATGGCGGCCACGTGCCACTCGCCCAGCCGCAGCATGAGCTGGCCCATGCGCAGGATGAATCCGGTGACCGTGAATAGCCCGATCATGATGCCCAGCACCATCATGAGGATGGCGATGTAGGCCGCCAGGTCGGCAAAGGTCTCCAGGGCTTTGGCCAGCTGGCCCGCCAGCGTATGCCGGGCGAAATCCGGATGCCGCAGCCCGTACTTGTAGTACAACTCCACGGCCACCATCAGCACCAGCAGCACGAAGCCGGCGTAGACAGCCGCCCGCATGGGGCTTAAGTCCAGCACGCCCATAAAAAGGACCAGCAGGACGATGCAGCCCAGGAACAGCATGGTCTTGAGCTTGTCGTAGAAGGGGACGGGCGGCTGGTGGACCTCGCCCGGTTGGATGTGGCGCAGGCCGATCAAGTACACCGCGAAGGCCACAACCGCGTAGTAGATGAACCCGGTCGAAAAGCCCCGCTGCACCACGTCCCAGTAGGTGACGCCCAGGAAATCCGCCATCACGAAGGCGGCCGCGGCCATGAGGGGCGGCATGATGAGGCCGCCCATGGAGGCGGCGGTTTCCACGGCGCCCGCGAACGTGGCCGGGATGCCGTGCTTCTTCATGAGGGGAATCGTGACGGTGCCGGTGACCGCGCTGTTGGCGGCGCCGCTGCCGCTGACCATGCCGACTACCAGCGAGCTCACGACCGCTGTCTGGGGGATGTGGTGCTTGTGCCGGCCGAAGATACCCGTGACCACCTTGAGCAGCGACTCCTGGGTGCCGAAGCCGTTGCCGACGGCGGCCAAGAGCAAAAAGGCGGCGATGAGCGTCAGGCCCATCTGCGGGTACTTCCCGAAAACGCCTGTGGCCAGCTCCACCGTGGAGGAGGTGATGATCCGTTCCAGCGACGCGCCCGGGTGCCAGAAGAAGTCGATGGGGATGTACGCACCCCACAAGGTGTAAGCGATCAGGACCAGGTTCACGATGAACAGCACCCTGTGGGCCTTCCGGGAAATTTCCATCACCAAGAGGAACAAGATGGTGCCCACCACCAGGTCGGCGGTGTTGTACGCTCCGGACCGGAACAGGAACAGGTTGGTGTACTCCCGCTCCAGGTACACCAGCGGGATCAAGGCCGCGATCACGTAGATGGCGGCAATGATCTGGTTCGCCAGGCGCGAAAGGCGCGGGTACAGCTCGTTGTCCTTGTAGGCCTTCAGGATGTACAAGATGAGGGCGACGGGCACGAGCCGGGTTGCCAGCTTCAGGGGCCCGCCGGCGCCAGTAAAAAAGTAGATGAGCAGCTGCACGAAAAAGAACAGCGACGCCGCCAGCAGCAAGCTGCGGGCGTTCAGAATCCTCTTGAGCTGTTCCATGGCGGGTTTCGTCTCCTCATACCTGTCTGGCGGCGGCCGCAGCGCTCCCGCTCACGGGGCCAGCCCGGCCGACCAAAGGGCAAGAGGGGGCTGGCGCACGGCCAGCCCCCACGCCCATTACTTGGCGATGGTCCAGCTGTCGTCCCAGGCGCCCCGCTCCTGGAGGAACCGGGCCAAGCCGGCGTGGACCGGGATGTGCGGGTTGGCGGAGATGCCGGCCACCTGGATGCCGACGAAGTCCTCAGCCAGCGGCGTGAAGCCAGGGTCGAGGGCCGGCAGCCCGGGTGCGGCCTTCTCTAGCGCCGTCAAAATCTGATACACCAGCTCCGGATCGGCGTCGGCCCGCATGTTGTAGGCGAACAGGATGGGCACGCCCAAGATCTCGTCGACGCCCACGTCGCGGGTGAACGCCCGGCTGGGATCGACACGCCGCGGCGCCAACCCGGCCGCCTCCAGCTTCGCAACCTCCTCGGGGCTCGGGTTCACGACCTTGATGGCGATGCGCAGCTCGGCTTCCTTCCAGAACGTGGGCAGCGACGCGCCCGCCGTGGTGTAGGAGCCGGCGCCCACGATGGAGCCCGCCCGCAGGGCGTCGGCCAAGAGCGACGAGTCGATCTCCACGTGGTTGAACTCATAGCCCAGCGCGTTGAACACCCGCTGGAAATTGATCCAGTTCATGTACCCGGCGGGGGTGAAGTAGACCGGCTTGCCGCTTAAGTCGCCCCACGAATCGATGTTCTCCGCCTGATCGGCCGGCACCGTCAGGAACGACTCCATCGGGTACACGTACAGGGTGTGCACCAGGTCGCCCACCCGCGGCGTGAAGCCCTGGTACGGCCCGACCCGGGCGTACAGCTCGGTCATCCCTACGTCGGCGGTGTAGGACATCTCCGCCTCGCCGTTCATGGCCGCCCGCATGGCCGCGGTGGTGTTGGGATACGGATGGACGGTGACCACGTACTGCGACGGCAGCTCCCGGTTGAGGACGTCGGCCAAGATGCTGGACACTGCATACCCGTACGAGCCTACGTCAGCCGTGGCCATGCGCACCGGCACCCGCTGCGCCAGCGCCGCGCCGGCGATTATTCCCACCAGTGCGAAAACCGCAATGAAGAATACCGCCGTTCTACCCATTCGTCTCGCCACCAATATAACCTCCTTTTCGAAAATTTCACGGCCAATGGCGTCGCCTGACGATTCGCTTTTTCCACCTACCGGCACCTGTCTCCTGCATACATCATCCATTTCCTCCCTGCGGGACGAGCACCACCTCCGCTTCCCCCCGCACCGTCTCGATCCCGCGGCGGTTGCGGGCATACAGGCTGAGCACGGCCCGCCGCTCCCCTTGGGCCTCCTCCAGCCGCTCCACCCGGCCGCTCAACTCCAACACGTCGCCGGGCACGTCCATCCCTGTGTAGCGGACCTGGATGCGCCGGATCCACCCTTGGGAGCCCAGCGCCCGGTGCAGCAGCCGGCACAGGAGGGCGAGCTTGTAGGGACCGTGCATGATCACGTCGGGCAGGCCCTGCGCCCGGGCGAAGGCCTGGTCGTAATGAATCGGATTGTAGTCTTCGGCCGCCGCCGTCCAGCGCACCAGCATCTCGGTGGTGATGGGCCCCACCTCGAGGGGCGGCAGCTGTGCTCCCGGTTGCCAGTCCAACGGGCCTTCCTCCCTCACCAAACCTTCGAGAAACCGCCCGCAAACGGGGGGCGCGCCATCTTATGCTAGCGGCGCACGATGGTGGTGCGCACGATCATGGCCACCTCGTCGTTGTCCAATAGATACTCGGTTTCGAAACGCAGAAACACCATCCGCCCGCTGCGGCCCGTCTTTTCCTCCATGTCCACCAGGCGCGTGCGCGCCCGGATCTCATCGCCCACCTTGATGGGCCTGAGCACCACGAGCTCATCCTCGCCCCGCACCCGGCGCGTCGCGCGCAGCGGCACATGGAAGCTGCGCTCGTCGCCCGACTCAAAGCGCGTCAAGGGAAACGGGAGCGGCATGGGCCGGCCCCCGTATGGGCTCTTGCGGGCCACCTCATCGTCAAAGAAGATGGGGTTGTCCTCGCCGATGACCTTGCAAAACCGCTCCACGTCGTTGGCGTAGATGGTCAGGGGCTTGCCCGGGCCGATCTGCTTGCCCACCAGCTTCCAGGCTTCGGGCGGGACCAGGCTCTGTCCGGTCGCGGCCACCTGCCCCGGCCCATCCGCCGGCTGGGCCGGCACCTCCTCGCGCAGGGGCTGTTCCCTGTTTTCGTTGGCCGGGCTCATGATGTCCCTCCCTCTCCGCTTTGCCGGGCGATGGCGTCGTGAAGCGCCAAGAGCCGCCGCGCCCGCTCGGCGATGGGCTTTTCCACCATCGCTTCGTCGGCTTTGCCCGCACCCTTGCCCGCGGCGAGGCTCGCGGCGAAGGCATCCAGCACCTTCCGCGCCCACGCGACGTCCGCCTCGCTGGGCGTGAAGGCCTCGTTGATGGGCTGGATCTGGACGGGATGGATGGCCAGCTTCCCAAAGCAGCCCAGCTCCTTGGCCTGCTCCAGCTCCGCCCGCAGGCCCGCCTCATCGCGAAACGCCGCGTACACCGTGTCCACCGGCGGCTCCAACCCCGCCACCCGGCTCAGGATGGCCAACAGGCCCCTGGGCACCACGTAGCTCAATCCCCCCGGTTTCGCCCGGATGCCCAGCTCGGTCGCGAAATCCTCGCCGCCCAGCACCACCCGGGGCACCCGCCGCAGGCCCTGCACGATGGCGGGCAGGTTCCACAGGGCGTGGGCGCTCTCGACGAAAGGAATGAGGCTGAAGGGCGCGTCTTCCCGCCCGGCCGCCCGGGTCAGCACCGCCTCAGCGGTGATGAGGGTCTCGCGGGATTCCACCTTGGGCACCATGTACCCGGTCACGCGGGGATGGTAGACCGCTTCCAGGTCCCGGTGAAACCACGGCGTCATGGCGCCGTTGACCCGCACGAACACCGCTGGGTGCGGCGCGTCCCAGTCGATCCGCTCTAGG
>DATCKT010000270.1:0-19055 GCA_036562195.1 Limnochordales bacterium | reverse complement strand
GTACATGAAGTACCGCGACAGCACGTACTCCTCGGCCGCCTGCAGCCCTTTGTGGCGGATCACCACCCGCTCGCCGTCCAACGCCAGCGTATGGACGATGCGGTCCAGCTGAAACCGGCCGTAGTCGGCGCCGGTGAACAGCGCGTCCCGCAGCAGGTAGTCCATGCGATCCACGTCCAGTTGACTGCTGACGAGGCTGCTGATCCAGGCGGGGCGGGCTTGGCCGGCCAGGACGGCCGCGACTTTCTCGGGCAGCGCTGGGTCGACGTTGCGCAGGCGCCGGTGGATCGCGGTGTCTTCCAGCAAGATCCGGGCCGTCCAGGCTTCATGGCCGACGCCCGGCGTCAGGATGCCTTCGAGGGCATGGGAAAGGGGCCCGTGGCCTACGTCATGGAGCAATGCCGCCGCTTTGGCCAGGGTGGCGGCTTCCTCGTCCACCGGACCGCCCGCCTCCTGGAGCCGGTGCAGGATGCGCTCCATGATGTGAAGGGCGCCTAAACTGTGGCCGAAGCGGGTGTGCTCGGCGCCGTGGTAGGTGGCGAACGACGCGCCCAGCTGGCGGATGCGCCGCAGGCGCTGGAACTCGGGGGTGTCCACCAGGTCCACAAGCCACCGGTCCCGCAGGACGATGATCCCGTGGACCGGGTCCATGAAGGCCTTCTCCATCCCCCGTCACCCCACTTCGGCCGGTGGTGACAAAGCACCCATTTAGCCCATCGTCCGTCCCACCGTGTCGCTTAAGCCATCCCGCCGTTGGGGCTGATGACCTGGCCGGTCAAATACCCGCCCGCGGGCGACGCGAGAAACACCACCGCCGCTGCGGCGTCGGCCGGCTGGCCCAGGCGGTTCAAAGGGATCTCCGCCGCCAGCTGGGCCCGCTCTTCGGCGGAGAGCCCGTTCAGCATGTCGGTTTCGATGGCGCCCGGCGCCACCGCGTTGACGGTGATGCCGGCCCGGCCCACCTCTTTGGCTAGCGCCCGGGTGAAACCGATCAACCCGGCCTTGGCGGTGGAATAGGCCACTTCGTTGGCCGCGCCCACCTGGCCCCAGACCGAACTGATGTTGATGATGCGCCCCCGGCCGGCCCGGAGCATGTGGGGCAGCACGGCTTGCGTGCAGTTGAACGCGCCCCGCAGGTGGACGGCCATCATCGCGTCCCACTCTTCCACCGACATGTCCAAGAGCAGCCGGTACAGGGCCGTCCCCGCGTTGTTGACCAGGATGTCGATGCGCCCCCAGCGCTCTACCGCCGCGGCGGCCAGCGCCCGCGCTTCCTCGGGGCGCGTCACGTCAGCCTGCACCGCCACCGCGTCGGAGCCCATGGCGCGGATGGCCTGGACGACCTGCTCCGCCGCCTCCGCCTGCACGCGGTAGTTGACCACCACCGCCGCCCCTTCCTGGGCCAGGGCCAGGGCGATGGCGCGCCCGATCCCCCGGGCGGCACCGGTCACGATGGCCGCTTGGCCCGCCAGTTGCCCGCCCCTGAGCATCGGTTGAACCTCCCTTGGGCCCGCTGGGTTCGGCACCAGCGGCCGCCCCGCATCACGCCGCCTTACTCCACATTACCGAGAGCTCGCGGTCACTGGCTACCCACTAGCCGTCGCGAAGCCTAAGCCGCCGCTCAGCCGCATCCAGCCGCGTCAGTCGTCGATGCGGCCGTTTCGCAACACGTCCAGGAGCTGCCCGTGCACCCGCCCGTTGCTGGCCAAGATGCGCGGGCGGTACAAGTCCAGCGGGCCGCCCGTCATGTCCGTGACTTTGCCTCCCGCCTCGGTGACCAGCAGCACACCCGCCGCCACGTCCCACGCGTGGTTGCTCAGGTCCCAGTAAGCGTCGAGGACGCCGGCGGCCACGTAGGCCAGGTCCACCGCCGCCGCTCCCAGGATCCGCAGGCCCCGGGTGCGCCGCACCAAGGCTTCCATGTGGTCCAAGTTGGTCGGCCGGCCCGGCGACAGATCATGGGGGAAACCGGTCACGAGCAAGCAGTCGTCCAGCCGCTCCGCGGCAGACACCCGCAGCCGTCGCCCGTTGCAATAGGCGCCACCGCCGCGCAGCGCGGTATAGGTTTCACCGCAGGCGGGCATGTGCACAACGCCCACCACGAGCTCGTGCCCCGGGTCCTCCAAGGCCAACGACACCGCGAAGTGCGGCAGCCCTTGGGCGAAGTTGGTGGTGCCGTCCAACGGATCCACCAGCCAGCGGTAGCCGCTCTCGCCGGCCCGCTCGCCCCCTTCCTCGCCCAACACGCCGTGCTCGGGGAACGCGTCCAGCAGCGCCTGGCGGATCACCTGCTCGGCCCGCCGGTCCGCCTCCGTCACCAGGTCCCGGAAACCCCTCTTGCGCTCCACGGCCACCCGGCCCCGGTGCTGCATGAGCACTTCCCCGGCCGCGCGCGCCGCCTGCAGCGCGACCTCCAAGTACCTTTCCAGTTGCGCCGTCAACGGCTCGCCCTCCTCGCTTCACGGCCCGCCGGCCCCGTGGGTTCCACGGTGGACCGCCACAGGCGGGCCAGCACCAGCGCAAGGGCCAGCGCGCCGCCCGCCCTCACGCCCAACAGCAAGAACGGGTTCACACCCAAAGGAACGAAGAGCAGCGTGTCCTCAAAGATGGCGTGGCAGGGTCCGAGGAGCGCTGTGAGGACGTACGCCTCGCGGCGGGTCAGGCGCCCCTCCCGGGCGCTGGCGATGATCAGGCCGCTGCCGTAGGACAGCCCCAGCACCGCGCCGGCGGCCAGCGGGAACGCGGCGTTGCCCGACAGGCCGAGCCGCCCCGCGCCCGGCTCCAGGCGTGCCGACAGGCGGTCGAACACCCGCCACTCCCGCAAAAATTCCACCGCCACCATGAGCGGGATCACAATGGCCGCCATGGTCAGCACGGTCATGGCCGCTTCCTTCAACCCTGCCCCCAGGGCGCTCACAAACAGCGACCCCGTCATGGCTACACCCTCCACACCAGGTGCATGAGGAAGGCCAGCCCAAACGCCAAGCCCAGCCGCACGGCCAGAGCGAACCAGACGGACACACCCATCTGGCGCGTGACGGCGGTCTCCACCGGCAGGTTGTGGGCGACGGTCAAAATGACCGCGCAGATGGTCGCCTCCCGCACGCCCAGTTCCAGTGGCGCCAGCGCCCCGATGCCCATGTACAGGTTCGCGACCATCCCCAGCACCAGCGGCAACGCGGTTTCGCCCGGCAGCCCTACGAGCGCCAGCACCGGCGCCGCCAGCCGGCTGATGTACTCGATCACGGGCGTTTTGGCAAGGAAATCGACGGCCAGGTACGTGGGGACGATGGCCTTGGCCAGGATCCAGGTGGTCTCCATCCCTTTGCGCAGGCCGCGGGCCAACGGGCTGGCGGTCATCGCGGGCGGTCGTCTCCCTCTTGCTTTATCCTCACGCGGGAAACCGCTGCGCGCGGGCAGCGGTCGGCCGGACGGGGGTGCGCGAAGCCCATGGGTGCTGGGCATGCCGTTACCGTAAGTATAGTGCGCCAGGGATTGCCAGTCAACGGCACCCGGGGATGCGTCCAAGCCAAGCCTCCCGGCGGCGAGCGCCGCGCCCCCGCGGCCCCCAGGCCCCGGCGCCTGTGCCGCCCCCGGCGTCACCCCGCTCCTGGGCCGTCCGCCTCATCGGCCAACGGGGAAACCGCCGCGCTCGCGCGATCCGCGCGGTTCACCTTGTTCGCGGGTGGCGCGACGCCCGCCCGCGGCCTTACACTATCCCCGCAACGGCCGGCTGACCTCAGGACGACGTGGAGGTGAGACCCGTGTCCTTGTGGGCAACGAGACGCGCCCGGGTGCTCGTGGCCGCAGCAGCCGTCGCCATCCTGGTAGCCGGGTGCAGCGCGCCTTTCCCCGAGCTCAAACCCGCGGCCACCGGCCAGATGGCCATCACGGCCAGCGTGCCGGCGGCCGCGGCGCTGGCGGCAGGCCACGAGGTGGAGGTGTCGCTCACGCAGGATAAGCATCAGGTGCAGGCACGACGCCCGGTGAACGGCGAGACGTTCTCGATCACCTTGGACAACCTTTACATCGGCCGATGGGAAGTGAAGGTCATCGTATGGGACCCCGAGGGCGACGCCGTTTATGCCGGCTCGGGCAGCGTCTGGATTCGCGAAGGGCAGACCACCACGGTGCAGGTGCCCCTGATGCCCAAGGAAGGAACCTTGGACCTCACCATCGACATCGCCGGGCTGCCGCTGGAGCAGGAGTCGTACAAAGCACGGCTGCACGTCAGCCCGGGGGAAACCTACAATCTGGATCGCATCGAAGGCACGGCCCAGTTCAAGGCCAACGTCCGCCTTGCCCCCGGCAGCTACGACTTCAAGGTCGACTTCTACACCGACTCCTTCCATTCGTACAAGCTCATCTACACCGGCTACTGGATGCCCTTCGCGGTGGCGCCGGGCAAGACTGTGACCTTGTACTGGCGCCCCGGCACCGGTGCGGTGGAGGTGGAAGCCGCCCCCGCCGGGCCGCCGCCGGCGCCGGCGGCCCTGTCGGCCACGTGGCTGGATGGCGCGGTGCTGCTGGAGTGGTCCGCTGTGACCGACGGCTCCGTCACCGCCTACCGGGTCTACCGGCGCGTGGGATACTTGGCTCGCTACGAGCTGGTGATGGAAGTGGACGCGGCCAACACGTGGGCGGTGGACACGCCGCCTGCGGCGGAAGACGCACCCGACACGGGCCTAGGCTTGTCCTACGTGGTGACGGCGGTGAACGCGGCCGGCTTTGAAAGCCTGCGCAGCCCGGAAGCCCAACTTCCCTTCCCGCCGGAAGCCGCCCTGTAAGCCCACTCGCCCGGGCCACCAGGGCACGGCGGCGCCGCCGCTCAAGGCATCAGCCGGGCCCCGGCCTGGTCAGCAGCCAGTGCAGGCCCGCCGCCGCCAAGGCGCCCGTAAGGGTGGCGCAGAAGTTGACCACGTCGTTGTTGAAGCCCCGCCACCCGCTTAACCGCTGGGTGGGGGTGCCGCAGCGGTGGAGGGGCACCTCGCATTCCCGCCGGCAGGCGGGACAATAGAAGCGCTCCTGGAGCGTCGCGCCCAGGAAGCTGTCGGCCAGCATGCCGAGGACGCCGCCGGCCGCCGCGGCCAGCAGCACCGTCACGCCCGCGCCGCCGGCCACCGCCGGCGGCAGCGCCCACGGCGCCCCAAAAGACGCGGCGCCGGCGACAACGCCGGCCGCCAAGACCGCCCCAACGGCGCCGCCGGCGGTGCCGGGCGCGGACACGGCGCCGGAGCGGCCCGGGGGCGCGGGAGCGCGGGTGGTAATCAGTACGGCCCGGCGGGCCAGCACGCCCAACTCCGTGGCCCATGTGTCGGCGGTGGCGGCGGCAATGGCACCCCCGAAGGCCGCCCACCAGACGGGGGCCGGCCACACGCTGGCCCCCGCCACCGCCAACGCCGCGACCGCGCCGTTGGCCAAAACTTGCCCAGCCCGCCTGCCCGCGGCATCGGTGTGGTCTATCCGGCGGGCCTTGCGCGCCTTGTGCCAACGGCTGAGGGCGGTGCCGGTCAGGAAGAAAAAGAGCAAGGGCAGTGCCGCTGCGGCACCGCCCCAACCGAAGACGATCCCCCCGACCACCGCGGCCGCTGCGGCCCCGCCGCGGGTCAATGCGCCCGCTCGCTGGGCGACGCCGCCCACCAAGGCGGCGGCCAGCGTCCCCACCAGCCATCCAGGAGCCGCACCCATCAGCGCTCCCAGCCGTCCCCTTCCGATCGGGGAGCCTTCCCACCCGCGGGCACGGCGACCTCTCCGCGGGTCCGGGCGTCGGCCTGGGCACGCCGCGCGGCAGCCCGCAAGGCCGCGTACTCGGGGTCCTTGAAGTACTGGCTGCCCGCCGTCCCCGTGCGCCCCGCATACTTGGTGTACCGCTTGGAGGCGTAGGGCAGCTGCGACGGCTCGCTCAGCAGGAAAAAGCAAAGCTGGGCGATGCGCAGGCCGGCGTAGAGCGGCAGCGGCACTTGTCCCGAGTTCTTGAGCTCAAACGTCAGGGCCCCGCTGAAGCCCGGGTCGACGAAACCGGCGGTGGCGTGCACCTCCAGGCCCAGGCGGCCCCAGGTGCTGCGCCCCTCCAGCCGCGCCGCGATGTCATAGGGCAGCCGGATGAACTCCAGCGTGCTGGCGAGGGCAAACTCCCCGGGATGCAGCACGAACGGCTCACCCGGCTGGATGACGATGCTTTCTGTGTAGCGGGAGACGTCGGCTTCGATCTGCGCCGGATCCTTCAGCGGATCCAGGTGCGTCAACCGGGACGTGCGCACGACCTTGAAGTCGGGGCCCAGGCGCACGTCCAGGGAACTGGGTCCAAACTGCTGCTCGGGCGCCAAAATCGGCGTGATGATGAGGCGCTTGTCCGGGTCCGGCGACAACAGCCGCTCCAGGATCTGGCGTTCGTTGAGGATCACCCGATCGCCCCCTCCGCCGCGTAAAAGCGATGAATGGCCGCGACCTCCAGCGACCGGCACAGCAGATCGTCCAGGCTGTCCACCAGCGCCCGCATGCGCGGCCACGGGTCATCGCCGCCGGCCCCGTCGCCGGGCCGCCCGGCCAACTCCACCAGTTCCGCGGCGACCCGGGCGTACCAGTGCATCCAACCGGCTGTCAGGATCTCGTTGGGCTGCGCGGGCTCATCCCGCACCACCGCCAACTGGCGGTAAATGGGTGCTCCTTCCTCCACGCGGCCCTCGCGCCGGTAGCCGCTGATGAGCACCCCCGACGCCAACGTCCCCGCCAGCCGGCGCACGATGCCCAGCCACTCGGCGGGGGCGGCGGTCAACCGGCGCTGCCCCGCCTCCCACGCGTCGCGCGCCGCCGCTTCGTCGGCAAAGCACAGCGCTTCCGCCCGCGCGAAGGCCAAGGCCGCGCCCAGACCGTCGTCCAGCTTGCCGATACGCTCGGGCTCGCCCACCGCCCACGCCCCCTGGACGGCCACCAGCGGCCACATGAGCGGGCAGCGGGCCTCGGCCAGGGGGATGACGGCCACCGGACGCTCGGGCACCCGCTCCAGCCGTGGCCACGGCAGGTCGGGAACCCCGGCCACCACCACATCGCCGTCCCAGCCCGGTCCCAGCAAGTCCCGCAGCAGGCCGCCGATGCCCGCCGGCAGGGGCACCCGGGGCAAGTACGCCAGCTCGGCGTGCAAGGTGCAAAGCTGCGCATACAGCGTGTCCGGCTCTGCGGCCTGTGCGACGGCCGCCCGCACCTCCGCCCGCAGCGCGGCCGCCAAGCGCGCTTCGGCCAGGCTGGCCGCGGCGGCCGCTTCCTCCAGATGCCTGTCCAGCCGGCAGGCCAGGCCCAATAAGCGGGCCAGGCGCGCGATCTCCCATGGAACGCGTTTTGAGTCAGTCTCCCACGTGTGCACCGTCGCGATCCCTCGATCCCATGGCATGGACCGGCTGGCGGCCCACTATGCTCCGGCTCGGTTCTCAGGCAAAATTCGGGGGCGGGCGGCGTTGTCCTGCCCCGGGGCCTGCCGAACGACGGGCGCGGTTGGCTTGGCCGTGCCCCGGGCGGCGCGCCCTTCGCCCGCCGCCGGCAGGGAGCACCGGTCTTGAGGCCGTACAGATCCCCCCAAGCGGACAAGGAGGCAGTCCCATGGTCGAAGAGCTGATGAACCGCTACTGGGAGATCGCGATGGAGAGCGGACCCGACCTCGAAGGCTTCGTCAAGCGCGCCGCGGCGGGCGAGTTCGGGCCGGTGACCCGGCAGGACATCACCGCGTTCCTGCGGGAAGTGGAGGCCATCACCATCGCCAACATCGAGACGAAAGCCAGCGAGGGCGGTCCCTTCGCCAGCATGCGGGACCAGGTGATCGAAGAGACGCGCGCTCAGATCACCGAGCTGATTCAAAAATACGGCGCCCCGTGATGGCGGGGCGGTGGCAGCCTTCGCGCGCCTGCGGCTGGACCGCCTCTGGGCCATCCCCTCTTCCCTCGGCGCCGCGGCAAGGGCCTGCCGAGCGGCCTCCCGCTCGCCCCGGCCGGGTATCCGCCGCTCAACGGTACTGCCACAGTTCCCTCAGCCGCTTCCGGGTTTCCGGGGGCAGCACCGCCACCGGTTGGGTCTGGTCCGGCAGCCGCCCGACAAACAGAAGGCCCCACCACTGCAGCCGCATGGCCACCGTAGCCGGTTCGCGCAGGTGCCAGTCGATGCTGTCGTTCTCCGCGGAGCCGAACCGCTGCTGCAACTCGGCATAGGACACGACGCCGCCTTGGCGGTCCAGCCACTTGAGGGCCGCCCGCTCGTCCTTGGCCAGCCGCTTCCAAACGGACCAGAGTTCGCGGTGGAGCGTGTCGGCGACCCGCTCCACCAGCTCGGCCTTGCGCAGCCGCCGGGGGCCGGGGATGGCCAACCGGCGGGCGAGGCCTACCAGTTGGGGCAGCGTCAAGCGCGCCAGACCCTCCCGCCAGGACAGCCCCGGATCGATGGTCCGGTGGAAGCGGCGGGCCACCCGCCGGTGCGTCTTATGCTGGCTATCGTCTCCGGCCAAAAGGCGCGCCGCCACCAGCCCCGCGTACAGCTGCTCGTTGCCCGGGTCTTCGCTCAAGCCGCGGCGGAAGGCTTCCATGGCCGCAGCCGGCTCATCCAGCTGCAGCGCGACGTGCCCGGCCAGCCCGTAGTAGCTGGAGCGCAGTTCCCGGGGAAGCTGCGCGGGATCCACCCGCTGCAAAACCTCCCCCGCCTCGGCGTAGGCCTCCTGCTGCGCCCGCAAGACGGCCACATGCAGCAGGATCACCGGGTCCCCCGGGTCCTCCCGCTGGGCCCGGGCCAAGAGCTCCTCGGCCTCCTGGCAGCGGTTGGACTGGCGGCAGATGTTGGCCAGGTTGACCAGGGCCGGCACGAAACCGGGCGCCGCGTCCAGCACTTTGCGGTAGCCGGCTTCCGCGGTCGCATCATCGCCCTGCTCCCGGGCCTCCAGCGCCCGCTCAAACCAGGCTGCCGCCTCGCGCGGCAGCCGGCGTCCGCCCTTGGGCCGGATGAGCACTTCCTGGAGCCGCCCTTCCAGGTGCATCTCCAGCGGTTCGTCTTCGCCCAGGAAACCCCGCTCCACCAGCCACGCGCCGGCCTTCGTCTTGAGGGGATCGGGCAGGTCGGGGTCCCGCACGATCTGGAACAGGAAGGAAGACACCCAGGGATCCGAGAGCTGGCTCAGGAGATCGAGGGCGGCCTCGCGGGCGCGCTCGTCTTCCTCGTCCCAAAGCGTGCGCAAGGCCACGGCCCGGACGTACCCGGGCGGATCCCCTTCGACCGCCGCCGGCGTTTCCGAAGGAAGGCGGTAATCCAGGGCGAACGGCGGCACCCGTTGGCCCTCGATGCCGTCGGCGGCGAACAGGTACGCATGCAGAATGTTGTCCAGGGCGGGTGCGGCGCCCAGGGCCGAGCGCCAGAGCCAGCGGGCCTCCCGGTAGCGGCCGAGGTTAAAGGCGGCCACGCCCAGGAACACCAGCGTTGGGGATTCCCAGGGGCCCGCCATCCCCCGCACGCAAGCGCGGTACAACTGGTAGAGGCGCCGGTCATCGCCGACGGCCGCCAGCGCCCACACCACCCGGGACAAGTCCTCCCGCTGGGCTTCGCCCGCCTGGTAGCGGGCATAGAAGGTGCGCAGGGCCCGCTGGGCCGCTTCCCTGGCCTCCGCTTCCCGGCGGCACTCTGCCTGCGCCCGGGCAAGGGTGGTGAGGGCCAACAGGTGGTCCGGATCCAGGCGGAGGGCGGCTTGCGCCTCCACGGCTGCCCGCTCATACTCCCGCTGCAGCAGGTAGGTGAGGGCCAGGTGACTGCGGGCCGCCACCGACGTGGCGCACAGGCGCAGCGCTTGGCGAAACTTCCGTTGGGCGCCCGGAATGCGGGCCCGTTCCAGCAGGTTCCGGCCTTGCTGTACCAGTTCTAGCGCTTGCCCTGCACGTGCGCCATCGTCTCCCGCTGCCCAACGCTGCCCCGGGCCGCGCGAGGCGTTTCCCCCCTCGTGCATCATGCCATCCCGACCTCCCGGCAGGGCGCTACTCGTATCCGGTTCGTCGCCCCGCGGACGATCCCTTCAGGCCCCCGCACCTCCGCGTCCAGTGGCCGCCCGGCACAGGGCCGCCCGGCGCCGGGGCGGGCGCAACCTGCTCTTGAGGATATTCATCCCCGGTGTCCTGGTGCCGCAGGGGGCTGACGGCGTTGGTTCGGCGCGCGCGACCCGCCGGGGCGCGGCGGGCGCTAGACAGACGTGGAATGCGGGAAAATGGGGCGGGTCTGCGGACATTCGTCGGCCTGGGCGCGGGGAGCGGCACCCGGGCCACGGAGACGGCACACGCCCGCAGCCGGGTGGCCCGCACCCGTCACAAGGCGCTCCCATGGGAAGCGGGCCGCCCGCCCCCTCCGGGCCGGGAATGGGGACGTCGAAGATGGCGAGCGTGGCGGCGCCACTTGGCGATCCAGCGCAGCAACCCAGCCGAAAGCCGGACTTGGCCCTCCACTTCCCCCGCCGGACGCCGGATAGGAACCCTTAGGGCCGCCGTCTTGCTCATGACCAGCACCTGGCTGGGATAGACGCTGCGGTGTCCACTCATGATGAAGCTCGCCAAGCAGGCGGCCGCCGCGTACACCCCCACCTCGGGGCCGAACATCTCCACCGCGATGACCGAGGAGGCGATGGGCGCGTTGGTGGCTCCTGCCAACAAGGCGCTCAGGCCCATGGCCGCCCCTGCGGCCCGGTCTAGCCCCAGCAATGGAGCGGCCCAACTGCCTGCGGCGGCCCCGATGAAAAAGATGGGCAACATCACGCCGCCGCTCCATCCGCTGCCCAAGGTGACGGCGGTGAAGACCAGCTTCCAAAGGAAGGCCGCCGGCGCCAGCGCGGCGCCGGCAACAGCCTCCTCCATCGTCTCGATCCCCATGCCCAGGTACTCGGTACCGGCCACCACGGCCAGCGCCGCCAGGACAACGCCTCCCACAACCGGCCGTACAGGCGCGGGGAGAGGCAGGCGGTGGAAGAACCGCTCCGCGGCTTCCAAAGCCTCAATCAGGGCCAGCGCCACTAGCCCCAGGAAGGCGCCCAGCACCAGGGCTTTCAAGAACACCAGCTCGCCGCTGCCGGCCGTTACGGGAGCGCTAGGCCGCAAGTAATCCACATGGAACCATTGGCTCACCTGGTAGGCCGTAAAGCCGGCCACCAGCGACGGAAAGAGGATTTCGTACAGAAGGGCGCCGCCGAACAGCACTTCGATCGCGAAAATGGCCCCACCCAGGGGCGTCCCAAATAGCGCGGTAAACCCGGCGCCGATGCCGCAGATGGCCAGGCGCCGCCGGTCAGCCGGAGAAAGGCGGAGCAGGCGGGCCAGGGCCGACGCGAGCCCACTGCCAATTTGGGTGCAGGGTCCCTCCTTGCCGGCTGATCCTCCACCCGCCAGGCTGACGATGGTGGCTAGCGCCTTCACGGGCACCACGCGGAACGGAATATCGCCGTCCCGCTCGTGCACGGCCGCAATGACCGCCTCGGTCCCATGCCCGGCCGCCTGGGGGGCAAAGCGCCAGACGATCCACCCGCTTAAGCCCCCCATCACCGGAAGAAGGGCCAAGCGCCAGCCCGGCGTGATCCGGGCCATCTGGTCGACGGCGGAATGGAGCCCTTTCAGGAATACGACGGCTCCAAGACCGGCCACCGCTCCCGCCAGCGTCGACAACACCAGCCATTTCAGCAGGCTGCCCAACAGGACAGCCTCCTCCACCCAGGGTCGCTTGCCCACTCCCGTCATCTCCCGCTCGTTCACCGATGCCTGGGTTGACTAGATCTGGATTTCCTTGCCCATGTTTCGGGGTCCTCAGGTCAGGGAGTCGGCGTCCGGCATCCTCCGGGGCACCGGCCAATCCGGCGCCGCCGCGAGCCTGGCAGCCGGGTTCAGAACATGCCGTACCTCCGCATGAGCTTCAGCTCCTCGCTCATGCGGTCTTCCGTCCAGCGGGGCTCCCAGACGAGGCGCACCTCCGCCGACCGCACGCCTTCGAGGCGCTCAATGGCACGGCGGGCTTCCTCCACGATGAGGGGGCCGGCGAAGCAGGCGGGGCTTGTCAGCGTCATGTCCACCCGCACCTGGTCGCCGTCCACCAACACGTCGTACACGAGGCCGAGATTGACGATATCGAAACCCAGCTCCGGGTCTTTCACCTGCTTCAGGGCTTCCAGCACCTGTTCGGTCGTCACCGCCACGGGCCGGTGCCTCCTTTCAGCGGGCGCTGTGCGCTTGCGCCCTGGACCCATTGTACCGTTCCAAGATGGACCGGGCAACCGCTGGGCGGGTCCGGCGCGCCGCCCGCGGACCGGGCAACACCCCGGTAGGATTACGCCGGTGCGCCTCGAACGTATTATGTATACAGGATCCTGTGTGTGCGACAGCGCCACACCCGCGACCGCACCCACCCGGAGGGAAGGACCATGACACGGATCGAACGCGATTCCCTGGGCGAGCTGGCGGTGCCGGCCCACGTGTACTACGGCATCCAGACCCAAAGGGCCTTGCACAACTTCCCCGTCACAGGCCAACGGCTGCACCCGGAGATGATCCATGCATTGGGGCTTGTGAAGCGCGCCTGTGCGGAGGCCAACCGCGAGGCCGGTTTGTTGCCCGAGGCGCTGGCGGCCCACATCATCGCCGCGGCGGCGGAGGTGGCCGGCGGACGCTGGGACGACCAGTTCCCCGTCGACCCCATTCAAGGGGGCGCCGGCACGTCCATCAACATGAACGCCAACGAGGTCATCGCCAACCGGGCGCTGGAGATGATGGGCCGGCCGCGGGGCGATTACGACCAGATCCACCCCGTCACCCACGTCAACATGTCCCAATCGACGAATGACGTCGTTCCCACCGCCTACCGCATCGCGTTGCTCCGGGTGCTGGAGGGCACGACGGCGCGCCTTAAGGCGCTGGCCGAAGCGCTCGATGAGCGGGCGCAGGCCTTCGCCGACGTGATCAAGGTGGGCCGCACCCACTTGCAGGACGCCGTGCCCATGGCGCTGGGACAGGAGTTCGGGGCGTGGGCGGCCGCCGTCCGGCGGGCGGCGGGCCGCATCGAAAGCGCCGCGCACGAGCTTTTCGCCGTCAACATGGGCGGCACGGCGGTCGGCACCGGCCTCAACGCCCCGC
Organism: Limnochordales bacterium; assembly: GCA_036562195.1. Classification (GTDB taxonomy): domain Bacteria; phylum Bacillota; class Limnochordia; order Limnochordales; family ZCTH02-B6; genus ZCTH02-B6. The sequence continues at coordinate 5,934 of DATCKT010000270.1, read as the reverse complement.
CGGGCTTCGGCGCGCGGGTGGTCCGGCGGCTGGCCGAGTGGACCGGCTTGCCGCTGCGCCAGGCGGAGGATCTAGTGGACGCCACTCAGAACGTGGACCCGCTGGTGGCGGTGTCCGGCGCCCTGCGCACGGCCGCGGTTTCCTTGAGCAAGATCGCGAGCGACCTGCGGCTGCTCGCGTCGGGGCCGTACGCGGGCTTGGGCGAGCTGCGGCTGCCGCCCGTCCAGCCGGGTTCCTCCATCATGCCGGCCAAGGTGAACCCGGTGCTGGCCGAGCTCATCAACCAGGTCGCGTTTCAGGTGCAAGGCAATGACCTGGTGGTGGGCCTCGCGGCGCAGCATGGGCAGCTGGAGCTCAACGTCATGCAGCCCGTGCTCATGCACAACCTGCTTGTGTCCGCGCAGATCCTGGCCAACGCCGTGGGCGTCTTTACGGACAAATGCGTCCGGGGCATCGAGCCCAATCTGGAGAACATCCGGCGGCACCTGGACCGGTCCGTGGCCATCGTCACCGCCCTCAATCCGTACATCGGCTACGACGCGGCGGCCCGGGTCGCCAAGGAGAGCATGGCCACGGGCAAGCCCATCCGGGACATCGTCGTGGCCCAAGGGCTTTTGCCGCCCGAACTCGTGGACGAAATCCTCGCGCCGGAGAAACTGGTGCGGGGGGCTCTGCCGGTGCCCGTGGCCGCCGGGGCAGGCGTGCGGTAGGAAACCGGTTTTCTGTCCGGTTCCAACGGCTAAAGGAAGCGTTGGCGACAACCGGCAGCCGATTGCAGGGGGCTTGGTCCCAGGCTATAATGGCGATACCCGCCCGCGTGGGAAGGCAAGCCGCCGACGGTGCAACGGCTTCAGAGGGCCCTGACCTTACATCCGCGCGTGGGGCGGCGGAGGTGGACCCGGGTGCGCCTGTCTCCTTTCTTCCGGAAACCGAGGCTGGGCGTGGCTCTGGGCAGCGGCGGCTTGGGCGGGGCCGCCCACATCGGCGTCCTGCAGGCCTTCGCCGACGCGCACGTAGAAATCCACGCCCTGGCGGGCACCAGCATCGGCGCCATCATTGCGGGGCTGTACGCCTGCGGGTGGAGCCCCGCCGACATGCAGCGGCAGCTCCTCACGCTTACCATCGAGGACCTCTACGACGAGAAGGTCAACTCGCGCCTGGTGGTGCGGCGGGGACTCAGCTACCTCTTTCGCCTCCTCGGCCGCCGGCCGAGGCCCGAGCCGCAGTTGGCCTTCACCCGGGGCGACCGCATCGCCGCCCACCTGCGCGCGTGGACCAAGGACCGCCGCTTCGCCGATCTGCAGATTCCCCTCGCGGTGGTGGCCGCCGACTTGAGCACCGGCCAGCGGGTGATCTTCACGGGCCCCGCCTGGGCCGAGCGGGTCCGGAAGGCCGACCCGCGGTCCGCGGTGCTGGACGATGTGCCCTTGTGGCTGGCGCTGCGGGCGTCCATGTCCATCCCCGGCGTCTTTGAACCGGCCCGGGTCGCCGGCCGCACGCTGGTGGACGGGGGGCTGGTGGACCCCGTGCCCGACTCCCTGCTGGCGCCCTTGGGAGCCTCGGTCACCGTGGCCGTTTCCCTGGAAAACCTGTCCGCGGACGACCCGCCGGTACAGGACCTGCCGCGACTGCTCTCCCGGGCGGTGGACGTCATGACCTTCACCATCGCCTCCCTCCGTTCCCACCCCGACGTGGTCATCCAGCCCGGCACCGGGAATGTGGGCCTCTTGGAGCTGAACCGGCTCGCCGAATGCGTCAAAGCCGGCGAGGCCGCTGCGCGCGCCAGCATACCGGCCGTCCGTAGGGCCCTGGCGCGGCGGCGGCTGCCCTGGGCCACGGGAAACACCTAGGGCTGTGCCCGCGCCCGGCAAGAATTCCCCGCCCGAAGGCGAAGTGTGATCAGGATCGACATACCATCGGCTGACTGCCCGCACAGCAACGAAGGAGTGACCACCGTGTCGACCCCTACGACACCCGAACCGCGCACCGCGCCCCAGCCTCCTCCGCACCAGCTGCCCGTCCTGGACCGGGGATACGTGCGCTTGGAAGACGTGATGGGCACCGACCTGACCCCGGTCAACGACGCCCGCGCGTCTTACATGAAGCGCTCGGACACCTTGACGGACCGGGACATTCGCCTGTTGGACTTCCTGGCCACGAACGAGCACACCTCGCCGTTCCGCGGGGGGCTGGTGAAGCTGGAGATCAAGGCGCCGCTGATGGTGGCCCGGGAGTGGTTCAAGTACCGCATCGGCTCCCACCACACGGTGGACACGGCCCAGTTCCTCGGCGTCGAGATTCCTGAGGAACTGCTGTGGACCGGCCAGGGCGACGACGGCGGCCACGGGATGATGGCCGACGCGATGCAGAGCCGCAACGAGACGTCCCGCCGCTACGTGACCTTGCCGCCCGAGTACTACACCCCGTCCTGGTGGCGGGAGAAACCGGCCAAGGCCAAGCAAGGCTCGGGCGGACCGGTGGCCGATGAGCTGCAGCGCAAGTGGACGGCGCGGTGGCTGGAGCGCCAGGAGCAGTCGCTCCGAGACTTCGAGGAGGCGCTGGCGGACGGCATCGCGGCGGAGCAGGCGCGCCTGTTTTTGCACGCCTACGGGCTGTACACGGTGTGGCGCTGGACGGCCAGCATCCAGGCGGTGGCGTGGTTCCTGCACCAGCGGGACGACGGCAAGGAGCCGGGCGCGCCGGAAGATGAGCCCGCGCCCAATCCCCATGGGCTCGGCGCCATGTGGGAGATTCGCCAGTACGCGCGGGCCGTGCGCAAGCTGGTCCTGCCCTTGTTCCCCCACAGCCTGCCGCGGCTAGTGAGCTTCTACGACCAGGCCACCAACGCAGCCCGGCTGCCGCGGGACATGACCGTAGGCGAGCTGCGGGAGCTCCTCGCCGGCGCCGCCGACGACACCCCCGTGGCCGAGCTTCTCCAGAAGCGCAAGCCCCGCTAACGACGGGCCGGAGCAGCGGGGGTCCTGGTTATGGCGCACGGCACCGCCGCCAGTACCGCCCACCGGCACCACAGGCCCGCGGGCGAGCGCGGCGGCCGGGGATGGGCCACCGCCCTTCCCCGGCCGCTCTACCTCAGACGATTCCCCCTAGACGCGTCCCTCAGACCTCCGATTCCCCAAGACGCGTCCCTCAGACCTCGGCGGCCGCGCCCCGGCGGCGCATGGTCTTGGGCACCCCGCGCCGGCCGTCTTCCCCGATCTCCTCGAGGAACGCCTCGTCCGCCGGGCACTCCCAGTTGAACCAGCGAAAGGCCTCCGCCTTGGTGGGGAACTCCCGCTCCTGCTCCCGCTCACCGTCGGAGTAACGCACCACGTACCGTTTCATGGACCGTCCCGGCTTACGCCTCCGCTTGATAGTGGTCCTGGATCGCGTCGACGATCTCAGGCACGAGGGCATCCCACGAGTACGCGGGGTCCCGGGTTACCGTAATGAAGTTGTTTAGGAAGAACAGGGCCTTGACGCCCGCGATGGCAAACAGCCGGGCCGCCAGCGGATGGGCCGCCGCCTGCTCCGGGTTGGCGAACGACTGGCTGCCGCCTTGGGTCACCGGCCGGTCAAGGGTGAACTTGTATGCGTTGGGATTCGGTGTCGGGTCGGCCATGACGTCGACAGGACCCGCCATCCTCCACCACCTCCTGCTTCATGTTGTCCCCCCGGGCCGCGCTTTCCTGCAGCAGGTACGCGGCCACGCGGGCGGCCTGCTGCCGCGACCCCACGCCGCACTTGGCGTAGATGTTGCGGATGTGGGTGCGCACGGTGGCGTAGGACAAGGTCAGCTCGGCCGCGATCTCCCGTGCGCTGTAGCGGCGGGCCAGGTACGGCAGGATGTCCCACTCCCGCGGCGTCAGCCGGTCGTACAGCTGCGGGCGGTGCAGGGGCAACGGGCTACCGGTCGACTGCGCCACGTCCAGCACGCGCGCGACGAACCGCTCCGGCCGGCTGCGCCGGCTGAGCACGGCCGCCGCCCCCAGGTTGCGGGCCCGCTGGGCCCTGGCCGGATCGGCCGCCCGGTCCATGAGCACCACGGGCACGCCGGGGAAACGGTTCCGCAGCGTGGCCATCAAGGTACGAAGGCCCACGCCCATATCCATGTCCACCAGCAGCACCGCCGGGCGCCCGCTGGGGCCGGCCAGCGCGGTCAACTGCCGCAGGTCGTGGATCTCGAAGACGATGCGAAACCGCTTGTCCTGGCGCAACGCGGCCAGCAGCGGGAACCGGGGCAGGGAACGCGGGGTGATCAAACCGACCGTCACCATCGCGGTGCAACACCTCCCACGGAGTTGCCCCCCGGGCACGGCCGGCGTGTGCCCACTTTTTGCCCCCGCGGCGCCCTTCTCCTGCGCAGGAACATTCGGACTCTTGATCGCCCGCCCGGCTGTCCTAGCTGTTCCAAACTATCCTAGCCGTGCTCGCTGCCCTGGCGGTTCGAGCTGTTCTACCTTTCTCGCTGTCCTAACTGTCCTCGCCCTTCTCGCCCGACTCCCCATGGCCTCGATCTTCCGCGGCCAGCGCGGCGTTGGTGCGGGCGACCAGCGCCACGGCGAAGTCCACCTGCTCCCGCACCATGTCGTCGCCGTGAATCTCGAGGCGCAGGCGGTCTTGCACCACCGTCACCGGCCGCTTGAAACCGGTCGGGATGCGGCGCCACTCTTCCTCAAACCGCGTGCGCCACCGGGCGCTGGGCGTGCGGGAAAGGCGCAGGTAGATGGCGTAGTACCCCGGTTCCGCCGCAGGTTCGGTGTAGTCGTCCAGGTCGACCACCTGGACCAGCTCCCGGTGCTCCACGTTGGTTCCTCCTTCCCACGAGGAAACGAGCGCCGGCGCCGCGCCGGGCTTGGAGGCTTCGGGGCTTGGGGCACGGCGGCGGCGTGACGGCCTCCGGGTGCCGGGGACCGAGGGCGCGGACCAGCGGCAACGGGTTTTGCCAACGGGGCTGATGCGTGTGGCGGTAGGGCGGCTACCCTTGCTGCGGGCAATCTCTGCGGCCTGAGCGGTCTAGATTCCGGCGAAGACCGGTCTTACCGGGAGGGGAGCTCCCTCAAGGCGAAAGCCCGCACGCCCTCGGCGACCATCTGCACGTCCTGCTCTGACAGCCCTGGGTGCACCGGAAGGGACAGCACCTCGCGCGCCGCCGCCTCGGCGTTGGGCAGCACCTGTTCGCCATAGCCCATGTCCCGGTACAGCGGTTGCTTGTGGAGCGGCAGCGGATAGATGACCCCGGTTTCGACGCCCCGATCCCGCAGCCAGCGGGCCAGCTCGTCCCGGCGCGGGTGCCGCACGGTGTACTGGTGGTAGACGTGATAGCAGCCCTCCGGCTCCACCGGGAGCTTGAGCCCCGGCACGTCCCGCAGCTGCCGCGACAGGCGCATGGCATGGGCCCGGCGCTTGAGGTTGAACTGGTCCAGCTTGCCCAGCTGCACAAGGCCCATGGCCGCCGCCAGATCGGTCATGCGGTAATTGTACCCGAGGAGGGCGTGCTCATACCGGTCGACGCGGCCGTGGTTCACCAAGCGCCGCACCCGCCGGGCCACCTCGTCCGAATCGGTGACCACCATCCCGCCCTCGCCGGTGGTCAAGTTCTTGGTCGCGTAGAAACTGAACGTCCCAGCGACGCCGAAGGTCCCCACCCGGCGGCCGTTGTACGCCGCGCCGTGGGCCTGGGCGCAGTCCTCGATGACGATGGCGCCGTGCTCGGCCGCGACCGCCATGATGGCCGCCATGTCACAGGGCAGGCCAAACAGGTGCACGAGCAGCACCGCCTTCGCGGGCGTGCCGGCGTCTTTGAGCGCCGCCAAGGTTTCCGCCAGCGCCGACGGCGACAGGTTGTACGTCTCGGGGTCGATGTCGCAGAAGACGGGCACCGCGCCGCAGTACAGGATGGAGTTGGCGGTGGCCACGAAGGTGAAAGGCGTCGTC
>DATCKT010000223.1:0-6915 GCA_036562195.1 Limnochordales bacterium | reverse complement strand
GGGATGAAGCGGGCTCGCCGAAGGATCAAGCGGTACAACAGCGTTCTGCGACCGCTGGACGATGAGAGGGAGGATGACGCCGGCCGCTGACGTGGAGGATAGGCGTGGAGGATGGCCTCCCCCCGGCGGCGCAGGATGGGCGCCTTTCCAAGGCACGGCAGGGCGGGGACCCCGGCAGGGTGGCCACGGACAAGGAGGTGGTCGGGGTGAAACGCATTGCAGTGTTGACCAGCGGCGGCGACGCGCCGGGCATGAACGCGGCCATCCGGGCCGTGGTGCGCACCGGCATCGCCGCCGGCCTTGAGGTCTATGGCGTGCGCAACGGGTACGCCGGCCTCATCAACGGGGAAATGGAGCGGCTGACCGCCCGCGACGTGGGCGGCATCATCCAGCAGGCCGGGACGTTTCTGCGCAGCGCGCGCTCCAAGGAGTTCCGCGAGGAGGCGGGGCGGCGCCAGGCCATCCGCAAGCTCGCGGAGCGGCGCATCGACGGCCTTGTGGTCATCGGCGGCAACGGCAGCCAAAGCGGCAGCTACGAGCTGCACAAGATGGGTTTCCCGGTCGTCGGCGTGGCGTCCACCATCGACAACGACCTGTACGGCACCGACATCAGCATTGGGGCCGACACCGCGGTCAACGTCGTCCTGGAGGCCATCGACCGCATCAAGGCCACCGCGTCGTCCCACAGCCGGGCCTTCCTTGTGGAGGTCATGGGCCGGGACACGGGCTACATCGCCCTGATGGCGGGCATCACCGGTGGGGCGGAGGCGGTCATCATCCCCGAGGTGCCCGTCGAACCCGACAATGTCCTCCGGGAGCTGGCCGACGCGTACGCCCGGGGCAAGTCCCACGCCATCCTGGTGGTGGCCGAGGGGGCCAAGCCCAACGCGGCCCAGCTGATTGAGTACTTCCGGGAGCGCAAGGCCGATACCGGCTTTGAGCTGCGCCTCACCGTGCTGGGCCATGTGCAGAGGGGCGGGACGCCCACCGCCTTTGACCGCATGCTGGGCACGCGGCTGGGCGCGGCGGCGGTGCAGGCGCTTCTGGGCGGCCACTACGGGGTGCTGGTGGGTTGGGTCAACCACCGGCCGCACATGACGCCCTTGTCGGAAGTGGCCGGCCGAACCCGCTACGCGGACCGGGAGCTGTACGAGCTGGCGCGCGTGCTGGCCCGCTAGTGCCGCTGAAGCGGCGGGGCTCATGGGGCGGGCATTCCTCGAGGCCGTGGTGCACGCGGCCCGGCCGGGGGCCTTTGGCCAGCGGCTCATCCACTACCCCATGGTTCACGAAACCCTTCTCGACATGCTGGCCGCGTGGGAGGCCGGGCTGGCCTCGGCCTTTGCCGCGGGTGCCGCCTGGGAGGCGTGGCTCGCGCGCGGGGACCGGGAGTCTTTGGCCTGGCAGCGGCTGGTGACCGCCCTGGCCAAATACCGGACGGCGGAGGACGCGGTGCGCAGCGCCAGCCGGGCCATCGAGATGCTCGGGGGCAACGGCTACGCGGAGGATCCGCGCGCCTGCTGCGGGACGCCCAAGTGACGTCCTGCGGACGCCCTGCCCGCGACGTTTACTCCCTAGAGCTGTTACAGCAGGACGCAGTGGAGATGTGCGGAATAGAATGTAAATACAAGCAGTCCGAAATGTCCTCAGATAGCGGCAACCGGCCGACGAGGTAGGGCTGATGCAGCTTATTCGGAAGTACGAGGAAGAAATGGCGCTGGTGCGCGGATGGGCCGGCTGGGGGGGCGTGGCGCTGCTGGCGGCGGCCCTGCTGGCGGCACCGTGGACGCTGCTAGGATACCAGCTCTACATCGTCAACGTCATCGGTATCAAGATCATCATTGCGATCGGGTTGAACCTGCTGGTGGGCTATACAGGCCAGATCTCCCTCGGCCACGTGGGGTTCGTGGCCGTCGGCGCCTACGCCGCCACCCACTTCGTCCATGCGGTGGACCGGGCGCCCGTCGTGCAGTGGCTGGGCGGGCCCTTTTGGATGGCCCTTCTCGTGGCCGGCACCGCCGCGGCGGTCTTTGGGGTCTTGGTGGGGCTGCCCGCGCTGCGCCTGGAAGGCCCCTACCTGGCCATCGTCACCCTCGGTTTCGGCTTGGCGGTGCAGCAAATCCTCATCAACTGGCCGGCCGTGTCCGGCGGCCGGATCGGCCTGTTTGTGCCGACGCCCCGGATCGGACCCTGGTGGCTGGACTCCGACCGCCGCCTGTATTTCGTGGTCTGGGCCTGCGTCGTGCTGCTCAGCCTTGTGGCCTTCAACCTGACCCGCTCCCACGTGGGCCGGGCCTTCGTCGCACTGCGGGACAGCGACATCGCGGCGGAAGTCACCGGGGTCAACCTGCGTTTCTACAAGACGCTCGCGTTTGCCGTCAGCGCCTTCTACGCCGGCGTCGCCGGTGCACTGCTGGCCTACGTGGTCCAGTACCTGGAGCCGACGATGTTCAACCTGTACGAGTCCATCTACTACCTGGCCATGGTGGTGGTCGGGGGGCTTGGGACGATTCCGGGGAGCATGTTCGGCGCGGCACTGCTGACCTTCATGGAATTCGGGCTGTCCGAGTTCCAGGAGTACGTGCCCATCGTCTACGGCGCGACGGTCATCCTGGTGATGACCATCGAGCCGCTGGGCTTGTATGGGCGGTGGCTCAAGATCAAGCGGTGGGGCAAGACGTGGCCGTTGTGAACGGCGGTGGAGGCGGCGGGGCGTGCTCTTCTGGCAGCTGGTGATCAGCGGGCTTTCCATCGGCAGCCTCTACGCGCTGGTGGCCATCGGGATCGTGCTCCTGTACCGGACGTCCCGGGTGCTGAACTTCGCCCACGGCGACATGGCCATGATCACCACCATGGTGGCCTACAGCCTGATGACCGCGGCGGAGATGGCTTTCGGCGTCAGCGCCGCGCTGACCTTGGTCATCGCCTCTGCGGCCGGCGCGGGGTTCTACTTCCTGGTGCTGCGTCCCGTCAAGGAAGCGACCCTCTTGGGGCGGATCATCACCACCGCCGGTTTCGCCCTGGTGCTGAGCGGGGCGGGTGTCGTGCTGTGGGGCGCGGACACCAAGGTGCTGCCGTTCCCCTTGTCCCGGACGGTGGTGTACCACGTCGGCGGCGTGTCCATCACCCAGCTGGCCCTGGGCAGCTTCCTGATCGCCGTCGTGGCGGTCATCGGGCTGTGGGTGCTGGTGCAGCGCACCCCGTTTGGGCTGGCCATGCGGGCCGTGTCCCAAAACGACGTGGCCGCCCGGGTGTTGGGCATCCCGGTCCGGCGGGTGTTGGCGGTCACGTGGGGGGTGTCGGCCGCTTTGGGCGCCGTGGCCGGGATGCTGCTGGCGCCGGTGACCTTGCTCAGCCCCTTCATGATGTTTGACCCGTTCTTGAAAGGATTCGCCGGCGCGGTGCTCGGGGGGCTTGACAGCCTGCCCGGCGCCATCGTGGGCGCCTTGGTCCTGGGCGTGGTGGAGAACCTGTTCGGCGGCTACGTCTCCACGTCGCTGCGCACGACCGTCGCGTTTGTGGTCATCATCGCCGTGCTGCTGGTGCGGCCGGAAGGGCTGCTGGGCCACAAGTACCTGCGGCGCGTCTAGCGACGCCCGCCGCCGGCCGCGGCGCGCCGCGCGGTCGGGTTGCGGCCGCCCGCAGCGGGGCTGCGCTTCGGGCGCGGTGCAGGCAGGTTTGCCCGGACAGCGGCCAAGGGGGTGTGAGGAGAAGGCCAATCGGCGAACGATGGTCAAGGAAAGAATTAGATTGTTCTAACAAGGAATGAAGGGGGTTGACGAGTTGCGTCTGCAGCGTGGTGCACGCATCGGTTTAGGGTTTCTCCTTATCGCGGCGCTGCTCGCGGCGGTGCCGGCCGCGGCCCAGGAGCGCGGCATCACCCCGACGGAGATCATCCTGGGCACCTCCGCGCCGTTGTCGGGCCCCGCGGCGCCGTGGGGGGCGACGGCGCGCGGCGTGGAGGCGTATCTCCAATACATCAACGAGCAGGGCGGCATCCACGGCCGCACGTTTCGCTTCGTCATCCGCGACGACGGCTACCAGCCGCCGCGGGCCGTCGCCAACGTCCGCGAGCTGGTGGAGCGGGTGGGGGTGTTTGGGATCGTCGGCATGATCGGCTCCGCCAACGCGGCCGCGGTGCGGGACTATATGTTCCGCAACGAGGTGGTGTGGATGACCCCCGCGGTGGAGTCGGACCCGTGGATCGGCAATCCCAACATCCATTACCTGTTCGTCACGTACCCCAACTACTTCCAGGAAGCTAAGATCCTGACCCGCTACGCCGTGGAGGAGCTGGGCAAGCGGCGCATCGCCGTCATCTACCAAAACGACCAGTACGGCCAGGGCGGCCTGCGCGGGGTGTTGGAGGCCCTGAGCGAGTTGGGCTTGGAGCCGGCGGCTACGGTGTCCTATGAGCTGACCGACGCCGACCTGAGCGTGCACGCCTTGCGCATCGCCGAGGCCCAGGCCGACGCGGTCATCCTGTACGCGACGCCCAACCACGGGGCCATGGCGGCCGCGGCGCTGTACCAGCTGAACCCGCGCCCGCAGATCCTGTCGTCCTTCACGCTGGCGGACCCCATCATGGCCCGCCTGGCCGGCGAGGCGTGGAACGGCGTCATCGTCCCGAGCTACTTCCCTTACCCCGGCACCGATCCCAAGGTGGACCGCGTCCTCCAAATCCTGTTGGAGCGCAACCCCGACCTGGCGCAGATGGCCTTCAACGCCCTGGCGGGCGTCACGTTCATCGAGCCGATGCTGGAGGGCTTCCGGCGCGCCGGCCCCAACGTGACCAAGGAGTCTTGGGTCGCCGCCATGGAGTCCATCCAGAACTGGGACGGGGAACTGTTGCGGGGCGTGACCTTCGGCCCAAACCGGCGGCAGGGCATCAACGCCATCTACCTGTCCCGCATGGAGAACGGCGTGCCGCAGCGGCTGACCGACTGGATCGAGTACCCCGTGCAGTACTGATGGGGAGTGAGCCGTGCGAGGATCGGCAGCAACGCAATCCCATTCCGGCGCCGGGCCTCTGCTGGAGGTCCGGCGCCTCCACCTCCGCTTCGGCGGCATCGTGGCCTTGCGGGACGTGCACTTGACGGTGCGGCCGGGCGAGCTGATGTCCGTCATTGGCCCCAACGGCGCCGGCAAGACCAGCCTGTTCAACTGCGTCACCGGCTTGTACCGGCCCACGGAGGGGGAGATCCGGTTCGCGGGGCGGGACATCGCCGGGCTGAGGCCGGATCGCATCGCCGCCCTCGGGATCGCGCGCACGTTCCAAAACATTGAGCTCTTCCGCCACATGACGGTGCTGGACAACCTGCTGTTGGGCCGGCACCTGCACGTGCGCAGCGGGCTTTTGTCCGCCGCCTTCGCCTTGCCCGGCTGGTGGCGGGACGAGGTGGCCCAGCGCCGGAAGGTGGAGGAGATCCTCGACATGCTGGACCTCCAATCCGTGCGTCACCGTCCGGTGGCGTCCCTGCCCTACGGCCAGCAGAAGCTGGTGGAAGTGGGGCGGGCCTTGGCCACGGAGCCGCGCCTGTTGCTCCTGGACGAACCGTCGGCGGGCATGACCGCGGAGGAGAAGCTGGATCTCGTTTTCACCATCCGGGACATCCAGGCCATGCTGGGCATCGCCGTGGTGCTGGTGGAGCACGACATGCGCATGGTGATGGAGATCTCCGAGCGCATCGTGGTCTTGGACCGGGGCGCGGTCATCGCCGAGGGTCCCCCGGCCCAGGTGCAGCGGGACCCGCGCGTCATCGAAGCTTACCTGGGGGAGGAGGCGGTGCACCCTGCTCGCGGTGCGTAACGTGGAAAGCCGCTACGCCGGCCGCGTCACGGTGCTGCGGGGGCTGTCCCTCACGGTGGAACAGGGGCAGCTGGCCGTGGTGCTGGGCTCCAACGGCGCCGGCAAGACGACGCTGTTGCGGACCATCAGCGGCCTCATCCCCGACCAGCCGGAAAAGGGCGTCATCGAGTTCGAAGGCCGGCGCCTCAACGGCCGCGACCCCGAGGACATCGCCGCCTTAGGAATCGCCCATGTGCTGGAGGGTCGCGGCGTATTCCCGGAACTGACGGTCATGGACAACCTGAGGCTGGGCGCTTACGGCCGCCGGGACCGGGCCGCGCTGCGCCAGGACATGGAGTGGGTGTTCAACCTTTTCCCGCGCCTGGCGGAGCGCACCCGGCAGCTGGCGGGCCTTTTGTCCGGCGGCGAACAGCAGATGCTGGTCATCGGCCGGGCCCTGCTCGGCCGCCCGCGGCTTTTGCTCTTGGACGAGCCGTCGGTGGGGCTTGCCCCCAAGCTGGTCGAAGAGATCTTCCATGTCCTGAAAGAGATCAACCGCCAGGGTACCACCATCCTGCTGGTGGAGCAAAACGCCCGCGCCGCCCTGGAAGTGGCCGACTACGGCTTTGTCTTGGAAACCGGCCGCATCGTGTTGGAGGGCGCCGCCGCGCAGCTTAAAGCCAACGAGAACGTCCAGGAAATGTACCTGGGCGTGCAGAAGGAAACATCGGCAAAGGGATACCGGCGCTGGAAGCCCAAGCGGCGCTGGGCCTAAGCGGGGCGGTTGCATCGCCGTTTCCCAGCCGGTAGAATTTGGGCAGGGCGCGGGCCCCGCGCCCCCTCTGTTCATCGGGCTGTCCTGCGGTTTTTGCACCTGCATCCGTCCCATCCCGGCAAGAGCGCGTTGCGAAGCCTGTGTGCGACTCACGGTCGCACGGTGTCCTGTCCGGCCGCCCACGGCCCATCACGCGACCTAGGGGGTATCCTATGGCTTCGGCCCTGCACTGGATCGTGTTGCTCCCGTTGGCCGCCGCTGCCGTCGCGCCCGTGGTCGCCCGCCGCTTTCCCCAGCAGGTGGGCTGGCTGCTCCTGCCGGTGCCCGCGGCCATCACGGTGTACCTGCTGGACCT
>DATCKT010000144.1:0-2414 GCA_036562195.1 Limnochordales bacterium | reverse complement strand
GCTCTACATACTGCTGGTTTCCTGGATGCTGGCGCCGGAACCAGGCGCGGGACAGGCGCTCGCCGGCGTAGGGTGGAAGCCGCTTCTGTACGGTTTCTTGGCCGGCGTCGCCGGTGGCGTCGTAGGCGTGCTGTTCAAGAGGTGAAGGGCCCATAAGGGCCAAAGCGACACCGTTCACCCGCAAACGCAGCGGCCCGGCGCACCGGTGCATGACTGCCACCGGCGCGCCGGGCCGCGGCTGTCACGCAGCAGCGCTCACTTGGCCCGCGGGGCGCTCTGAAAGCCCTGCTTGTGGGAGCCGTCGCAGAAGGGCTTGTTCTGCGACATGCCGCAGCGGCACAGGGAGAACTGCTCCTTGGTCTCAAACCGGTTGCCCTCCGCGTCCAGCAGGATGACCGGCCCGCTGACCCGCAGAGAACCGTTGTCGCGCACTTGAATGATCACTTCCGACACCCATGTCACCTCCTTCGGCGAAAGATGCAATACCTTAGGTGGCCCTCGGCCAGCCGCGCCCGGCCATCAACGGGCGATGTTGCAGGAGGCCGGGACGCCGTTGGCGGCCACGCGGGTGGTATAGGTGATGATGGAGCCCTGCAGGCGCTGCACCTCTTTCCAGAGGCAGCGGTTCATGACCACAGGCAAGCCGGCCCCCGCGGCCAGCTCGGCCGCCTCCTGGCTCTCGATACCCTCCTGCATCCAGAAGACGGGCCGGCCTGGCAGGGTGGCGGCCTCCCGTGCAAGGGCGGGGCACGCCTCGGGCGCCCGGAACACCTGGACCACGTCCACCGGCACGGGGATGTCGCTCAGCCGCTTGTACACCGGCTCGCCCAGGATGGTGCCGCCCGCGGGGTGGACGGGGATGATCCGGTAGCCGAGCCGCTGTAGCTTGCGGGCCACCCGGTGACTGGGCCGGCCTGGGTCCGGCGACAGGCCCACCACGGCGATGACCTGAGGACGGCGGTTGCCGGTGCCGTCGTCGGTGGGCACCGTCGCGCTGCCAGCCACGCGCCGGATGACGGTTTCGCTGTTGAGGATGGGCTCGCCCGGCTGTCCCAAACCCGTGGCGGCGTACAAGGAGTCATCCAGTTCAGCAATCAGGTCGGCCACGCCTTCCAAGCCCACCGACAGGCGCACCAGATCGGGCGTGACGCCGGCGGCTTGCTGCTCTTCCGCCGACAGCTGCTGGTGGGTGGTGCTGGCCGGATGGATGATCAGGCTCTTGGCGTCGCCCACGTTGGCCAGATGGGACCAGAGCACGGAGCGGTTGATGAGGCGCTCGCCGGCCGCCACGCCGCCCTTGATCCCAAAGACCACCATGGCGCCGTAGCCCCGGGACAGGTACTTCTTGGCCAAGTGGTGCTGGGGGTGGCTGGGCAAGCCGGGGTAGAGCACCCAACTGACCGCCGGGTGGTTCTCCAGGTGCTGGGCGATGCGCAGAGCGTTCTCACAGTGGCGGTCCATGCGCACGGGCAGTGTTTCCACGCCCAAGAGGATCAGGAAGGCGTTGAACGGGCTCATGGCAGGGCCCACATCCCTCAGGAACCGGCTGCGCAGCCGCGTGGCGAAGGCCAAGGTGCCGAACTCGTGGAAGAAGCGCAGCCCGTGGTAGGTGGGGTCGGGCTCCGTCAAGAGCGGAAACCGGCCGTTGCCCCAGTCGAAGCGCCCGCCGTCCACCACGATGCCGCCAATGGACGTGCCGTGGCCGCCCAGCCACTTGGTGGCCGAGTGCACCACGATGTCCGCGCCCCACTCGATGGGACGGCACAAGTACGGCGTGGCGAAGGTGTTATCGACGATGAGCGGCACGCCCGCCTCGTGGGCGATCTTGGCCACGGCTTCGATGTCCAGGATGGACAGGCGCGGGTTGCCGATGGTCTCACCGACCACGGCCTTGGTCCGCTCGGTGATGGCGGCCCGGAAGTTCTCGGGGTCGGTGGGGTCCACGAACTTGACCGTGATGCCCATCTGGGCCAAGGTCGACGCGAACAAGGTGTGGGTCCCGCCGTACAGGTGCGCGGAAGCCACGATCTCGTCGCCGCAGCCCGCTAGGGTGAGGATCGCGCCCGTCATGGCCGCCTGCCCGCTGGCGAAGGCGACGCCCGCCACGCCGCCCTCCAGCTGCGCGACCCGCTTCTCCAGCACATCCAGGGTGGGATTGCCGATGCGGGTGTAAATGTTGCCCGCCTCGTCCAGCGCAAACAGCTCCCGGGCATGCTGCGTATCGGCAAACACATAGGACGTGGTCTGGTAGATGGGAACGGCCCGGCTGCCCGTGGTCGGGTCCGGAGCCTGCCCGCCGTGAATCGCCAGGGTTTCCAAGGTGTAGCCGCGCACCGGCCGGCGCGGAACATCTTGACTCATGGCCGACACCTCCAGGGGGTGCAGATGGGACTTTCTTTTCGCCGGCGTGGGCC
>DATCKT010000036.1:0-17036 GCA_036562195.1 Limnochordales bacterium | reverse complement strand
GGGGGAGGCCGCATGGGCGCCGGGTTCGTTCACCTTCATACCCATTCCCACTACAGCCTCATGGACGGCGTGCCGTCGCCCGGGGAGCTGGCGCGGCAGGCCGCAGCCCTGGGAATGCCGGCTCTGGCCTTGACCGACCACGACGCGCTGTTCGGAGCCGCCCGCTTCTACCGGGCCGCCAAGGAGGCAGGCATCCGGCCCATCATCGGCTGCGAGCTGAGCGTGGGCCCCGCCGGGCACCACTTGGTGGTGCTGGCCCGCGATGCGACCGGGTACCATAACCTGTGCCGGTTGGCGACGCTGGCGGCCACGGCGGCGGCCGCCGGGCGTGCCGGCGGGGCCGGCGTGGATCGGGAAGCCCTATGGCGCTGGGGCGACGGTCTTATTGTCTTGAGCGGCTGCCGCCGGGGCGAGATCCCTTCGCTCTTGGCCGCTGGCCGCCGGGAGGACGCGCGGCGGGCGGCGAGGGCCTACCGGGATCGCTTTGGCCCGGACGGCTTCTTCATCGAGCTCCAGGACCACGGTTTTGACCATGAAGCCGCCCTCAACCGGGAGCTGGTGCAGCTGGCGGCCGAGGAAGGCCTCGAGGTGGTGGCCACCCACAACGTGCACTACACCGTGCCCGAGCAAGCCGCGGCCCGGACGGCCCTGGCCCGCCTCGCGGCCGCGGACGGCCCGGCGCCGGCTGTGCCGGACCCAGGCAGGTTTTACATGACCTCTCCGGAGGAAATGGCCCGCCGCTTCGCCGCCGTTCCCGCCGCCCTGCGCAACACGGTGCGCATCGCCGAGCGGTGCGACGTCCGCCTGGATCCGGCCGGGTTGCGGCTGCCCGCCTTCTGTCCCGGCGACGGCCCGCCCGACGCCCTCCTCGCCCGGCTGGCCGCGGAAGGAGCGCGGCAGCGCTACGGCGACCCCCTGCCCAGCGCGGTGTCGGCGCGCCTTGATTACGAGCTGGCCATCATCCGCCGCCTGGGCCTGGCCAGCTACTTCCTGCTCCTCTGGGACGCGGTGCAGTGGGCCCGCCGGCAGGGCATCCCCATTGGCCCCGGCCGCGGCTCGGCCACCAGCAGCCTGGTGGTGTACTGCCTGGGCATCACCGCCGTGGACCCGCTGGCCCACGGCCTCGTGTTTGAGCGGTTTCTGAACCCGGACCGCCAGGCGCCCCCCGACATCGATATCGATGTGTGCGACGTGCGCCGGGGCGAGGTGCTGCAGTACATCCGCGGCCGCCACGGTGCCGACCGGGTGGCCCAGATCGCCACGTTTGCCACCTTGGCCGCCCGCGCCGCCCTGCGGGAGATGGGCCGGGCCCTGGGGGTGCCCCAAGCCGACATCGACCGGCTCGCCCGCCTGATCCCGGCCGAGCCCGGCATCACGCTGCAAGAGGCCGCGGCGGCGGTACCGGCCTTGGCGCAGGCCCGGCAGGACCCGCGGCTCGCGGAGCTGTGGCGCCTGGCCGAAGCGGTGGAGGGGGCGCCCAAGCATCTGTCGGTGCATGCGGCCGGAATCGTGGTGGGCGACGGGCCCCTGGACGAGCAGCTGCCGTTGGTGCATACCGGACCGGACACCCAGCTTATTCAATACCCGATGGAAGATGTGGAAGCCCTGGGCTACCTGAAGGTGGACTTTCTTGGCCTGCGCACGCTGACCGTCATCCAGCGCTGCCGGGAACTGGTGGCACGGCGGGGCGGCATGGTGCCCGACCCCTTGCCCTTGGACGACCCGGCCGTGTATCGCATGCTGTCCCAAGGCGGCACCGAGGGCGTCTTCCAGTTGGAGACGCCCATGTTCCAGCGCCTCACGGCGCAGCTGGAGCCAGCGGCCTTCTCGGACCTGGTGGCCCTTCTGGCCCTGGGCCGACCCGGCCCGGCGCAGCGCATCGACGCCTTCGTGCGCCGCCGGCACGGGCGCGAGCCGGTCCGCTACCTGCACCCGGCCCTGGAGCCGGTGCTGGCCGAGACGTACGGCGTCATGCTGTACCAAGAGCAGGTCATGCGCATCGCCATGGACTTGGCGGGCTTCAGTCCGGCCGAGGCGGACCTGTTGCGCCGCGGCATGAGCAAGAAACAGCCGGAGCTGTTGGCCCAGGCCCGGGAGCGGTTTCTCCGGGGGGCGCGCGCCCAGGGCGTGCCGGGGACCGTGGCCGAGGCGGTCTTCGCGGAACTGGAGCGCTTCGCGGACTACGGATTTGCCAAAAGCCACTCGGTGGCCTACGCCTTGATCAGTTACGAAACCGCCTACCTGCGGTGCCACTTCCCGGCGGAGTTCATGGCTGCCCAGTTGTCCTCGGTGCGGGGCAACCCGGACCGCGTGGCCCGCTACGTGGCCGCCTGCCGCCGCATGGGCGTCCGGGTGCTGCCGCCCGACGTGAACGAAAGCGACAGCGACTTCAGCGTCGACGCGAGCGGCGCCATCCGCTACGGGCTCGGCGCGGTCAAGCACGTGGGCCACGCCGCCGCGGCGGCCATCGTCGCGGCGCGGGGCGGGCGGCCTTTCCGCTCCTTGCAGGATCTGGTGCAGCGGGTGCCGGCCCGCCATGTGCCCCGCCGGGCGCTGGAAGCCTTGATTGCAGCGGGCGCCTGCGACGGCCTGGGGCAAACCCGGCGGCAGCTTTTGGCCGAGTTGGGCCGCATGGAGGCGCCGCCCCAGGCGGAAGCCGGCCCTCCAAACGCCCAAATCTCCATGTTCGGCCCCGCGGGGGCGGGGGACGGCCCGGAACATGCGCCCACCGGAGCTGAGGCAGCGCCTACGGGAGCGGCCCCGTACGGCGGCCACGGCAGCCGGGCAGCCGTTGGCAAGGCCGCCAAGGATGCCACCGTCGCCGGGGCCCCCGATTTTGCTATGCTTGAACTGGGCGGGCCGGCGCTGGTGGTGGACGTCGCGGCGGAGGCCGCGGATCTCGAGCGGCTGGCCGCCGTCTTGCGCCGGTTTCCCGGCGGCGCGCCCGTGGTGGTGCGGGTGCGGACCCGCGGCGGGACCGTCACCGTCCTTGGGGGCGAGCAGCTCAAGGTGGCGCCCGGACCGCCCCTCATGAGCGCCCTCGCCGCCCTGGCCAGAGAAGGATGGCTCACGGCGGCGGTGGCGCCGCCATAGGATCGATGGCGGCGGCGTTGGGTTCGCTGCCCGGCACTGGATTTCCGGCGATGGGCGCATGAGCGCCAACGCCTGGTGAGCGACGGCCACGGCGCGGGCGCCGACGCCCGAGGATGTACGATAGACACAGAAGAAACAAACAGACACAGAGGAAACGGAAGTGATCGCGTGGATGACGTAGTTCTCCAGCTGTTCAAAGACCGGGGCGTGGACATCGTCGAAATCGCCCGCATCGTCTATGAGCTGCAGCGGCCCCACATGCCGGGCCTGCGCATGGAGCAGTGCATTGCCAGCGTGCTGCGGGTGATCGGCAAGCGGGAAGCGCAGCACGCCATTTTGACGGGGATCGCCTTGGACATGCTGGCCGAGCGCAACGCGTTGCCCGAACCCCTGAACTCCATCGTGCGCCGCGACGAACCGTTGTACGGCGTGGACGAGATCCTGGCCCTGGCGGTGACCAACATCTACGGGTCCATCGGGCTCACCAGCTTCGGCTACTTGGACAAGATGAAACTGGGCATCATCGGTAGGCTCAACAACAAGAACGGCGACCGGGTGAATACGTTCCTCGACGATCTCGTGGCCGGGATCGCGGCCGCGGCGGCGGCGCGGCTCGCCCATGCGGGGGAGGACGCGGAGGAGGTCGACGGCCGGCCGGCGGCGGCGTCCGGTTGACACCCTTCGCGGCAGAGGGATATAATGGTCCCGAAATGCCCGTGGTGATGGGCTTTCTGCGCAGGCAGGGCACCGGGAGCGGGCCCCGCCTTCTTGTGTCGGCGGGGGCGAAGGGGTGCTGGCGTTGGGCGACGAGATCATCCGCGGCGACTTCGTGGTCATCAAGGCGCTGCAGGACGGTGTGACCATCATCGGCCTGACGCGCGGCAAGGAAACCCGGTTTCACCACAGCGAAAAGCTGGACAAAGGCGAGGTCATGCTGGCCCAGTTTACCGAGCACACTTCGGCCATGAAGATCCGCGGTCGGGCGGAGATCTTGACCCGGCACGGCCGCATCGAGTCGGGCGTGTGACCAAGCCTGCTGCGCTGCCGCGGCGGGCTGGGCGTCCGGTCGTGGAACTGCCCCGAGGGGGAGCGGCGCATGTGGACGGTGGTGTATATCGCGCGCAACCGCGCTGTAGGCCAGCGGGTGCGCGAGGCGCTGGAGCGGGAAGGCTTGTTGGTCAAGCTGCGTCCCGTGCGGGATGGATCGGAAGACGGCGCCGTCGAGCTTCTGGTTCCAGAAGCCGAGGCGGAGGAAGCCCACGAGCTGTTGACCACCGCCCTCGGCCGCTGAAGGCGGGTTCTGAAGAATGCCCGTATTTAAGGATCTGTTTCGTTCCAAATCGCGCTACGCGACGGTCAAGCCGGCGCAGGGCGAGAGCGAGGCGTCCCGCGCCGGCACGGCGCGCAGCGAGGCGGGCCGCCAGGACGGGGCGCGTCCGGAGCCGTCCCGGCCTGAGCCGGTTCGCCACAAAGAGGTGCCGGACGGGCTGTGGACCAAGTGCCCGGGGTGCCACGCCATTCTCTACCAGGGCGACCTGGCCCGGCACTGGCACGTGTGCGACCGCTGCGGGCACCATTTCCACGTGGGCGCCAAGGAGCGCCTGGCCCAGCTTTTGGACGATGTGGACGCCTTTGAAGAATGGGACGCCGACTTGGTGTCCGTCAACCCGCTGGGTTTCCCGGGCTACGAGGAGAAGCTGGCCCGCATGCAGGCCCAGACGGGTCTCACCGAAGCGGTGGTGACGGGAGCGGGGCGGCTGCAGGGGTTTCCCCTGGCCATCGGCGTTCTGGACTTCAGCTTCTTTAGCGGCAGCATGGGTTCTGTGGTGGGCGAGAAGCTGGCGCGCCTCTTTGAGCGGGCGGCCGAGCGGCGGCTGCCCGTAGTGGTCGTCTCCGGCGGGGGCGGCGGCGCCCGCATGCAGGAAGGGATCCTGTCCCTCATGCAGATGGCCAAGACCAGCCAGGCTGTGGAACTGTTCGGCCGCAGCGGCCGGCCCTACATCTCGGTGCTGACCAACCCGACCATGGGCGGCGTCTACGCCAGCTTTGCTTCCTTGGGTGACTACATCCTGGCCGAGCCGGGGGCGCTGATCGGGTTTGCCGGGCCCCGCATCGTGGAGCGGACCATTCGCCAGTCCTTGCCCAGCGGGTTTCAGACGGCCGAGTTCGCCTTGAAGCACGGTATGGTGGATGCCGTCGTCGAGCGCAAGGACCTCAAGCCCACCCTGGCGCGCATCCTGCGCCTGCATCAAGGATAGGAGGCGCTCGTGGGTGGTCAACGGCGTGTTCGATTGGGAACGGCCCCTCGTTGAGCTGGAAAACCGCATCAAGGAACTGCGGGCCTTCACCGCTGAAAGGGGCATCGACTTCAGCGCGGAGCTGGAAACCCTCGAGAAGAAGGCCGACTCCCTGCGGGCGGAGATCTTCAGCAACCTGTCGCCCTGGCAGCGGGTGCAGCTGGCCCGCCACCCGCGCCGGCCCACCACCTTGGACTACATCAACATGATTTGCACGGACTTCTTCGAGCTGGCGGGCGACCGCTGCGTCCGGAACGACGAGGCCATGGTGGGCGGCGTGGCGCTGTTGGACGGTATTCCTGTGACCATCATCGGCCCGCAGAAGGGCCGGGACACCAAAGAGAACATCCGGCGCAATTTCGGGCTGCCCCATCCGGAGGGGTATCGCAAGGCGCTGCGGCTTATGCTGCAGGCGGAGAAATTCGGCCGGCCCATCGTGTCCCTCATCGACGTGGTGGGGGCGTACCCGGGCATCGAAGCCGAGCAGCGCGGCCAGGGCGTGGCCATCGCCGAGAACATCCGCCGCATGTCGTTTTTGCGGGTGCCCATCGTCTGCGTCATCACCGGCGAGGGCGGCAGCGGCGGGGCGCTTGCCATCGGCGTCGGCGACCGGGTGCTCATGATGGAAAACGCGTGGTACTCGGTGATTTCGCCGGAGATGTGCGCGGAAATTCTGTGGAAGGACACCAGCCGCGCTCCCGAAGCGGCGGCCGTCTTAAAGATCGGCCCGAAGGACCTGTTGGAGCTGGGCGTCATCGACGAGGTGATTCCCGAGCCCCTGGGCGGCGCCCACCGGGATCGGGAGTTGGCCGCCCAGCACCTGAAAGAGGCCATCGTCCGCCACCTGCGGGAGCTGATGACCTTCAGCGCCGATGAGCTCGTCCAGCGGCGGCTGGAGAAGTACCGGCGCATGGGCCGGCTGGCTCAAAAGACCAGCGAGCGGCTGGAGGCCGTCAAATAACATTCGGACGGCTGATCGCCTGGGCAGCCTTGCCCGGATGGAGCACCCCGCAGGCGCCATGGAGGGACAGATTTGCGTCGCACCAAGATCGTCTGCACCATCGGCCCCGCCAGTGACGGACTCATCGAAGAACTGATCGCCGCCGGGATGGACGTCGCCCGGCTCAATTTTTCCCACGGCACCCTGGCGGAGCAGGGGGAACGGATCACGCGCCTGCGGCGGGCCGCCGAGAAGCTGGGACGGCCCATCGGCATCCTGTTGGACATTCAAGGGCCGAAAGTGCGCATCGGCCGCGTTGAGCCGGATCCTCTGGTGCTGGAAAGCGGCCAGCCCTTCGCCTTGGTCAACGAGCCGGTGGTGGGCGATGCGGCGCGCGCCGCGGTCCAGTACCCGGAGCTGTACCGCCTGCTGCACCCGGGGAGCACCGTCTTCCTGGACGACGGCTTGATCGAGCTCGCGGTGGAGCGGGTGGAAGGGACGACCGTGCACTGCCGGGTCGTGGTGGGCGGCGAGTTGCGCTCCCACAAGGGCCTGTCGCTGCCCGGGGTTGAGCTGGACTTGCCGGCCTTGACCGACGCCGATGCGGACCACATCCGTTTCGGCATCGAGCGGGGCGTCGACTTTGTGGCCGCGTCCTTCATCCGCCGGGCGGAGCACGTGGCGGCGGTCAAGCGCATCATCCGCGAGGCGGGCGGCACCCAGCCCGTCATCGCCAAGATCGAGGACCACGTGGGCGTGCGGCACTTGGAGGAGATCGTCCAGGAAGCCGACGGCGTCATGGTGGCCCGGGGCGATCTGGGCGTGCAGATCCCGCCCGAAGAGGTGCCCCTCGTCCAAAAGCGCATCATCGACGCCTGCAACCGGCTTGGGAAGCCGGTCATCACCGCTACGCAGATGCTGGAGTCCATGGTGCACAACCCGCGGCCGACGCGGGCCGAGGTCACCGACGTGGCCACCGCCATCTTTGACGGCACCGACGCCATCATGCTGTCGGGGGAAACCGCCATCGGCCGCTACCCCGTGGCTGCGGTCCGGGTCATGGACCGGATCGCGCGCCGCACCGAGAGCGCGATTCCCTACGACCAGCTCTTGGCCGGCCGCCGCAGCGGGCCGTCACCCTCCATCGCCGAGGCCATCAGCTACGCGACCTGCTGGGCTGCTGCCGATCTCAACGCCGCAGCCATCCTGACGTCCACCCAGTCGGGCGCCACCGCCCGCATGGTGAGCAAGTTCCGGCCCGCCGCGCCCATTTTGGCCATGACGCCCCATCCGGAAGTGGCGCGGCGGCTTAGCCTCGTGTGGGGCGTGCACCCGATCGTGGTGCCTCGCACGGACCGGATTGACGACATGATCGACGTGGCCGTGAGTGCCGCCCGCGCGGGCGGCTTCATCCGCGAAGGGGACCGGGTCGTCATTACCGCCGGCGTCAAGGCGGGGGAGCCGGGTTCCACCAATCTGCTGCAGGTGTACACGGTTGGCGGCGACGCGACGGCGGCCGGTGGAACCGGCCGTCCGGCGCGATAATGTCGCGTGAGCAAGAGCCGCAGGGAGGAATGACGATTTGATCATCGGCGTGCCCAAGGAGCTCAAGGTCGGCGAGAATCGCGTGGCCATGACGCCCGCGGGGGTGGGGGAGCTGACCAAGGCGGGCCACACGGTGCTGGTGCAGCGGGGGGCCGGTGCGGGCAGCGGCATGCTGGACGAGGAGTACCTGGCTGCGGGGGCCGAGTTGGTGGACACCACCGCCGAGGTCTACGAGCGGGCGGAGATGGTGGTCAAAGTCAAAGAGCCCGAGCCCGAGGAGTTCCCGTATCTCCGGGAAGGCCAAATCCTGTTCACCTACCTGCACCTGGCCGCGTTTGCGGAGCTGACCCGCCGCCTGCTGGAGGCGCGAGTGACGGCCATCGCCTATGAATTGGTGCAGCTGCCCAACGGCGCCTTGCCGCTGCTTCGGCCCATGAGCGAGGTGGCCGGACGCATGGCGGTCCAGGTGGGGGCGCGGCTTCTGGAGAAGACCCACGGCGGGCGCGGCGTGCTGCTGGCGGGCGTGCCCGGCGTGCCGCCGGCGGACGTGGTCATCATCGGCGCCGGCACCGTCGGCACCAGCGCCGCCCAGGTGGCGCTGGGCATGGGCGCGCAGGTGACCCTCATCGACAAGGATGTCAACCGGCTGCGCTACCTGGAGGAGATCCTGCACGGCAACAGGATCACCGTCATGTCCAACCGCCACAACATCGAGCGGGCGGTGGCCTATGCGGACCTGGTCATCGGCGCGGTGCTGATTCCGGGCGCCCGGGCGCCGCGGCTGGTCACCGAAGACATGGTGCGCCAGATGAAGCAGGGCAGCGTCATCGTGGACGTGGCCATCGACCAGGGCGGCTGCGTCGAGACGGCGGACCGGGTGACCACCCACGCGGATCCCACGTACGTGAAGCACGGGGTCATCCACTACGCCGTGCCCAACATGCCCGGCGCGGTGCCCCGCACGTCCACGTGGGCATTGACCAATGCCACGCTGCCGTATATCCAGGAGCTGGCCGACAAGGGCTTCCGCAAGGCGGTGGCCGACAACCCGGCCTTGTTCGCCGCGGTTTGCACCTACGACGGCCATCTGACTTCCCGGGAGGTGGCCGAGGCCCACGGCATGGAGTACGCGCCGCGCAGCCAGGTGGTGCCGCGCGTGGGAGCGCAAGGATGAGCATGGAAACCGAAACGCCGACGATGGACGAGGAGTTCGCCGCCGCGTTTCCCCGCTCTCGCGAGCTCTTTGCCGAGGCCCGGGACCTGCTGCCCGGCGGGCTCACCCACGACGCCCGGCGGCTGGACCCGTTCCCCGTCTTTGTGGAACGGGCGTCCGGCGCCTACAAGTGGACGGTGGAGGGCCGGCGGCTTATCGACTACTGGATGGGCCACGGGGCGCTGCTGTTGGGTCACAACCATCCGGCGGTCACTGCGGCGGTGGCGCGCCAGCTGCAGCTGGGAACCCACTTCGGCGCGAGCCACCCGCTGGAGCTGGAGTGGGCCCGCCTGATCAAGGCCATGGTTCCTGGGGCCGAGCAGGTGCGTTTCGTCAACTCGGGCACCGAGGCGACGCAGCTGGCCATGCGCTTGGCGCGCGCCCACACCGGGCGCACCCGGGTGGCCAAGTTCTCAGGCCACTTCCACGGCTGGCACGACGAAGCGGTCAGCGGCTACCGGGGACCGTTTGGCGTGACCGCCTCCACCGGCGTGCCCCAGGAAGTGCTGTCCACCACCATCGCCTTGCCCATCGGCGACGCGGCGGCCTTGCGGCAGGCGTTGGCCGCGGGGGACGTGGCGGCGCTCATCGTGGAGCCCAGCGGCGGGAGCTGGGGCGCGGTGCCCATGGACGCCGACTTCCTGCGCCTGGTCCGCGAGGAAACGCGCCGCGCGGGAACGGTGCTCATCTTTGACGAGGTCATTACGGGCTTCCGCCTCGCTCCCGGGGGTGCCCAGGAGTATTACGGCGTGGACGCGGATCTGGTTTGCCTGGGCAAGATCGTGGCCGGTGGCCTGCCGGGCGCGGCGGTGGCGGGCCGCGCGGACATCATGGCCTATTTGGCCTACCGGGACGCGGAATGGAACCGCACCAAGAAGATCGCCCACCAGGGCACCTTCAACGCCAACCCCCTGACCGCGGCCGCGGCGGTGGCGACCCTGAAAGAATTGCAGGACGGTGCGGCCATCCGCCGGGCCGCCGCCCTGTGCCAGGCGCTGGGTGAGGCGCTGAACCGGACGCTCGCGGCGTGCGGCGTGACGGGGTACGTGTACTGGCAGTCCTCCATGTTCCACATCGCCTTGGGGCTGGAGCCGCCGCCGGGCGCCCGCGGCGAGCCGCCCCGCGGGGTGGATCCCGCGCTGTTGGAGCGGCTGTCCAAGGGCACGGGCACCCTCGCGCTGCGCAAAGCCATGCTCCTCGAAGGGGTCGATCTCATGCGCAGCGGGGGCTTTGTTTCCTCCGCCCATACGGAGGACGACGTGGCGGAAACCGCGGCCGCTTTCGGCCGCGCGCTGCGGCGCCTCCAGCGGGAGGGGCTCCTGTGATGGACCGGGCCGCGACGGGGCCGCTGCCGCTCCCAGAGGCTTCGGCGCCACTGCGGCCGGCCCCGCCGGCGCCCGAAGAGGGGTGCCGGCCCGCGCGCGGGAGGGACACTGGTGAAGGTCGGCAAGCTTTCCTCGGCTGAACTGCGGGCGCGGGTGCTGCCCTACAAGGGCGCGGCGCGCGCGGAGGTGCTGGTCGGCCCCGGCGTCGGGTTGGATTCCGCCGTGATCGATCTGGGCGGCGACGTGTGCGTGGTGTCCAGCGATCCCATCACCGGCGCCGGCCAAGGGGCCGGGCGCTTGGCGGTGATCGTGGCCACCAACGACGTGGCCGCCCACGGCGCCCGGCCGGTTGGGATCCAGGTGGTGCTGCTTTTGCCCGAGGGCGCGGGGATCGCGGCGTTGGAAGCGTTCATGCAAGAGATTGACGCGGAGGCCCGCCGGCTGGGCGTGGCCGTGCTGGGCGGGCACACGGAGATCACGTCGCGCGTCCAGGACGCCGTGATCGTGGTGACGGCCATCGGGCGCGCGCCGAAGGATCGGTTCGTGTCCGCGGCCGGCGCGGCGCCCGGGCACGGGATGGTGCTGACCAAGGGCGCCGGCTTGGAGGGCACGGCCATTCTCGCGTGCGATTTCGGCCATGAGCTGGCCCCGGCCTTGGGCGAGGGCGTCATCCGGCGAGCGGCCGCCTTCACCGAGGAGCTCAGCGTCGTGCGGGATGCGCTGACCGCGTTGGCCGCCGGCGCCCGCGCCATGCACGACGTGACCGAGGGTGGCCTTCTGGGCGCGATCGAAGAGATGTGCGAGGCGGCCGGCACCGGTTGCGAGCTGTGGGAAGACCGGGTGCCCGTTCGCCCCGAGACCGCCGCCATCTGTGCTTACCTGGGCCTGGACCCGCTGGGACTTTTGTCGTCCGGCAGCCTGCTCATCGCCGCGCCCGACCCGGACGCGGTGGTGGCGGCGCTGGGACAGGCAGGTGTGCCCGCCGCCTGCATCGGCCGCTTCGTGGAGCCGTCGGCCGGCAAGCGCGTCCGCGGCCGCGACGGCCAGTGGCGGCCCTTGACCGCCTACCCCCGGGACGAGCTGTGGCGGTTCCTGGAGTCGCGCTAGACGGCTGCTCGAGCGCGCAAAAGGCCCCGCCCAGATGTGGCACCTGGGACGGGGCGTTGGCTTTTGATTCGTCCGGGCTCGCCGGCGGCATCCGGCCGGCGGCCAGCCCCCGGGTCGAGCCGGTTTTCCGCCGATCCCGCCGGTCGCGCTAGCTGAGGGCCTCCAGTTCGTTGAGCATCTGCTCGAACACGTCCATGAGCCGGTGGATGGGTTCCGGTTTCGTCATATCCACGCCGGCCCGGCGCAAAAGCTCCAGGGAGTAGTCGGAGCTGCCCGAGCGCAACAGCTCCAGGTAGCGTTCCACGGCGGGCCGGCCCTCCTCCAGAATGGCCTGCCCCAGCGCCGTAGCCGCTGCGAAGCCCGTCGCGTACTGGTACACATAGAACGAGCGATAGAAGTGGGGAATGCGGGCCCACTCGATGGCCACCGCGTCGTCCGCCACCAGCTCCGGGCCGTAGTACTCCTTGACCAAGCGGTGGTACGTGTCGTTGAGGAACTGGGGCGTCAGCGCGCCGCCGGCTTCCACGTGCTCGTGGATGATCTTCTCGAACTCGGCGAACTTGGTCTGGCGGAAGACCGTGCCCCGCACGTTGTCCAGGTACTTGTTGATCAGGTACCGGCGCTGGGTGGGGTTGTCGGTTTCCCTCAACAGGTGATGGAGCAGCAGATGCTCGTTCAACGTGGACGCCACTTCGGCCACGAAGATGGTGTACTGGGAGTACACGTACGGCTGCGTCGAGTCCGACAGGTAGCTGTGGACGGCGTGACCGAACTCGTGGGCCAGCGTGAACATGTTGTCCAGATTGGGCTCGTAGTTCAGCAGCACGTAAGGGTGCACCCCGTAGGCGCTGATGGAGTACGCGCCGCTGCGCTTGCCCTCATTCTCCAGGACGTCCACCCAGCGGTTCTCGAAACCTTCCTTCACGATGCGCACGTAGTCTTCGCCCAGCGGCCGCAGGCCCTTGAGCAGCGTTTCGCACGCCTGCTCGTAGGGGATGTGCACGTCGGCCTCCGGCACCAGGGGCACCAACAGGTCGTAGACGTGCAGCTCGTCCACGCCCAAGAGCCGTTTGCGCAGGGCCATGTAGCGGTGCAGCAGGTGGATGCGGGAGCGGATGGTGTCGATGAGGTTGGTGTACACGGCCACGGGGATGTTGTCCGCGTGCAGGGCCATCTCTAGGCTCGAATTGTAGCGGCGGACGCGGGCGTAGAACGCGTCCTTGCGCACGCTCGCGGCCAAGGTCGCCGTGACCGTGTGGCGCCACTGGGCGTAGGTATTGTGCAGCCCCTCGAAGGCATCCTTGCGCACCCGGCGGTCGGTGCTCTCCATCAGGCGCAGGTAGCGGGCGTAGGAAAGCTCGACCCATTCGCCCTTCTCATCCTGGATGGCCGGGAACTTCAGGTCAGCGTCGTTGAACATGTCAAAGATGTTGGACGGGGCCTGTGCCAGCTCTCCCGCGGCGGCCAGGATGGCTTCCTCGGCCGGCGAAAGCGTGTGGGGCTTCTGGCGGATGATGTCTTCCAGGTGGTGGCGGTAGAGGGCCAGCTCAGGGCTGTTCAGGTACTTCTGCAACTGCTCCTCGGGCATCTGCAGCAGTTCGGGCTCGATGAAGGAGATGGCCGTCCGGAGCTCGACCCCCAGGCGCTGGGCGCGGTCATGGAGCGCCTGGTACGTGGCGTTGGTGCTGTCCTCGTCCATGCGCGTGAAGGCGTACACGAACAGCCGTTCAAAGCGGATGCCCGTTTCGTCCCGCAGCTTGAAGCACGCCGCCAGCTGCGCCGGCGACTGCGCCAGGGTGCCGGCGAAGGCCCGGAGCTGGGGAATCGTGTCCTTGATCCGCCGGAAGTCGGTTTCCCACTCCTCGTCGTTGGGATACAGATCCTCTAGCCGCCAGCGCATCGCTTCGGGGATGTCGGCTCGCTTGGGCAGCGTCTGGGCCGCTGGGGGGCTGCTCACTTCCGGTCACTCCCATCGCGTAATGTGCCGTTCCGGCTTGTCTTCGGTGTAGTTTTCCGTCTCGCCGTCAGGATTCCTCGGTTTTCCCGACATATGGATGGTGGCGCGGGATCGCGGCGCGCGGGATTGGCGCCAACCTATGGCGAAACCGGGCGCCGTGTGGTATGGTGAACGGCGAAGTCCAACTGGAGGCGTCGTCCATGAATGTATGGGAAGCCCTCATCCTGGGCGTGCTGCAGGGCGTTACCGAGTTTCTGCCCGTGAGCAGTTCCGGCCACCTGGTCATCGCCCGCCATCTCCTAGGCATTGAGGCCGAAGCGCTGACCTTCGATGTGATGGTGCATTTGGGCAGCCTGCTGGCCGTTGTCGCGGTGTTCCGCGAGGAGCTGCGCCAGATGGTGGCCGGCGTGCTGGGCGCCCGGCGCCCGGGGGCGGAGGAGGGGCGACGGCTGTTTTGGCTGTTGGTCATCGCCTCCCTCCCCGTGGCGGTGGTGGGGCTGCTGTTGCGGGACGCCATCGAGCGGGCCTTCTCCTCCGTGCTGGTGCCGGCGGTGATGCTGTTTGTCACCGGGACGCTGCTCGTGTTCGCGGACCGCGCCGCGGGCAGCGGGCAAGGCAGCCGCCCGGGCGTGGTGCACGCCCTGGCCATGGGCGTGGGGCAAGCGTTGGCCGTCGTGCCGGGGCTGTCCCGCTCCGGGACGACCATGAGCGCGGGCATGCTCGCGGGGCTGACGCGCCAGGCGGCGGCCCGGTTTGCGTTTCTCATGTCGATACCCGCCATCCTGGGCGCGGCCGCCCTGGAAGCCGCCTCGCTGGTGCAAAACGGCCCTGGGGTAGACGGCGGGTCCGGGGTGCTGCTCGCGGGCACCGCCGCGTCGGCCGCCAGCAGCTACCTGGCCATCACCTTGCTGCTGCGCTTCCTGCAGCGGGGCCGGCTGCTGCCGTTCGCCGTGTACACCTGGTTCGTCGGGGCACTGGTCCTTGGGTTGACGTTGGGGAGCCGCTAGCGCGCCCGATTGCCGGCATCGCCTTGCGCCAGAACGGCGAAAACCCAGAACGGCAAAACCCCGAAAGCGTAGTGGGCTCTAACCTCTACGGCACCGGCGCCCGTCGCCCGGGGCCGTCCGACAGAAAAACAAGCACCCGCGGCGCTGGTGGCACAGCCCCGCGGGTGCTTCTGGGACACGGCATCGGGTGGTGCCGGAGGTGGGACTCGAACCCACACGGGGGTTACCCACGCGATTTTGAGTCGCGCGCGTCTGCCGGTTCCGCCACTCCGGCCTACGTTGCAGCGCAGCCCGCCGCACCGGGCATTCGCCTGCGATGACGCCGCACTTTTGGCGGCGAGCAAAACCATGATAACACAGCCCATCAGCGGATTCAAGAGCGGTTCCCGCGGGGGCGGGCGGCGCCGGCCACGCCGGAGCGGATCGCGGCGCGCCCGGCGCCGGAAGCCCCGGGGCGGTGGGGGGAAGGACGCCCCGGGAATTTCACGCCATGTTGCCGGGCCTCACGCACTGGTCGCTTCCATCAGCTCGTTGAGCAGGTACTCGAGCACTTCCACTTCCGCGTAGCTCAAGGCGGTGTCCCAGTCTTCGTCCAGTACCGCTCGCACCAACTCCGGCGCCACCGGCCAACGGGAGGCCACCAGCTCCGTCAGCCGCGCCTTACCGTGCTCGGTGAGGGCTTGCCAATCCTGGTCCAGGACCGCCGCGGCCTCCTCCGGCGTCATGCCGTGCTCCAGGAGCTGGTTGTACAGATTCACCTTGAATTCGTTCTCCGCGCGCTGCCAGTCGCGGTCCAAGATGGCCGCGGTCTGCTCCGGCGTCAAGAGCTCCCGCAACACGGACGCGAGGACCGTCAGCGCTTGCTGCGACCGGGAAAGCTCCTGTCCCTCCGCGACCAAGAGCCGCAGCAGCCCGCTGGCATCGGCGACGGCCCGCACTGTGTCCTCCGGCAGCAGGTCCTGGGCGGTGGCGGGCACACCGTTGCGCACGATGGCGGTGTCGGGACCGATGACATAGGAGACCGTCACGCCGTCCTCACCCGCGAGGGTGAGGCTGTTCGCGGGCGCGTTGATCTCCGCCACCCGTCCCGTCCGGATGTCCAGTTCCCGGGCCGCCGCAATGATTTCCGTGGCCTCGGCCACCGTCACGGTGTCCTCCGGCCGGAACAGGTCGCCGGGACGATGGGGAATCAACCCGAGCCGGTGCGTCATGGCCACCGCGGCAAAGGCGCGGTGGAGCGGGGAGATGTCCTGGAACAGGCTTTCGACGGGCCGCTGGGCCTCGGCCACCTCTTCGAGACCCAGAGCCCGAACCACCGCCATAGACAGCTGACCCCGGGAGACCGGATCCGTCCGCTGCGCACCCGGCTCCAGCAAACCGGCCAGGCCGTCGGTTTGGATCCGCGGCGCTGCGGTCGCGTCGAGGCCGGACTGGAGCATGGCGTACAGTCCTTCCCAAGTGAGCGGCGCGTCCGGATCAGGTTTGACCGCGCCGCCCGCGCCCGGGCTCTCCGCGCCGAACTGGGGCAGCGGCGGCGTTGCGGCGTCGTCCTGCCCCGCACCCGCAGGTTCGTCCTGTCCCGCACCGGTGGCGCCGCGGCGGTCGCCGCCGGCGGCCGCCGGGCCGGTGACGGCGCCGGGTTCCTCGGCCGGCTGCGGCACCGGCAAGACCGCGGCGCGGCCGTCGTCGCGCCCGGCCAACACCGCCCAGGCCACGGCGACCAGCACCAGCACGGCCAAGCCGATGATTACCCCGCGCCGGACGTTTGTCGTGAACATCGCGTCGCATTCCCCCTGCTCACCCCGGCGGGGTGAGGGTTATCGCCACCATCTATCGCTTAGCGCGATTCCGTGCCGTGTTCCTCGATCCTTCAAGGAAGTGCCGGCAGCGGAGGCAAGGCGTGCGCGGGTGCCCAAATTGTGGATTTTGCCGCGGCGCCCATGCTATACTGAACGCGACTTG
Source organism: Limnochordales bacterium (assembly GCA_036562195.1). Taxonomy (GTDB): domain Bacteria; phylum Bacillota; class Limnochordia; order Limnochordales; family ZCTH02-B6; genus ZCTH02-B6. Next base: position 590 of record DATCKT010000036.1, on the reverse strand, counting down.
GGCCGCGCACGGGTTCGGTTGCCCTTATGCCCATCCAGCCGTGGAACCCGCCGGCCCGCGGCGGCCGGGGTTGTCTACGGGCGTCCGGGGAACGGCACGGGCGCAACGGCCGCGGAGCCGGCCCTTTTCCTTGGGCGATGCCCGTATGACCGGGGGCGAGGATCATGACCCAGGAGCAGCTGGACAACCGCACCGAGCAGCGCCCAGCCGAACCCTCCGCCGACCGCGGGACCGCCGGCCGCGCACCGGAGAAGCTGATCCTCATCGACGCCTACAGCCTCATCCACCGGGCCTACTACGCCTTGCCGAGCCTGACCACGTCGTCGGGCGAACCCAGCAACGCGGTGTACGGTTTCACCACGATGCTGCTGGCGCTGCTGGACGAGGAGCAACCCGACTACGTCGCGGCGGCCTTTGACCGCGCGGGGCCCACCTTCCGGGATGAGGTGTTCACCGAGTATAAGGCCAACCGGGAATCCATGCCGGACGACCTGCGGCCCCAGATCGGGCGCGTGGAGCAGCTCTTGGGCGCCATGAACGTGGCCGTCTACGGCGTCGAAGGGTACGAGGCCGACGACATCATCGGCACC
>DATCKT010000104.1:0-6163 GCA_036562195.1 Limnochordales bacterium | reverse complement strand
GAGCGGGCGTACTCGAGGGCCTCCATGAAGCGCCTGTCGCGCCGGGCCAGGCCGATGGCCAGTACGACGCTGCCTTCCCGGACGAGTGCCAGGTGTTCCCAGAGGCTGGAGTCGGCTGCCGTGTAGACGTACACATGGGGCAGGAGCTTCTTGAGGTGGTAGCCGGCGTGTACGGCCAGGGCGGCCGAGTGGCGAAAGCCGAGGACGGTGACGGACCTGCTGTCGCACAGCCACCGGGCCGCCTGCTCCAAGTCCTCCGCGCTCAGCTGGCGGGCCAGCCGGCGCAGGTTGTCCACCTCCGCTGCCACGAGGCGCTGGCCGGGGTGGGAGGCGCCTCCGCCTTGTTCCTCCCGGTCCGCTGTGATCAGGTCGTACGCCACGATCCGGCGCAGCCGTTCCCGCAAGTCGTTGAAGCTGGCGAAGCCGATCTTGGGGGCGAGGCGGATGACGGTCGCCTTGCTCACGCCCGCCGCGCGTGCGATCTCTTCCGCTGTGAGAAAGGCGGCGTCCCGGTACGAAGCGATCAGGTAGTCGCAGACCATTTGCTCGGTGGGGCTGGCGCGCGACTGGCGGAAAGTCGTCAGGCGCCGCAGCAAGTCCCGTTTGTCCCCGTCCGGGCGAAGGCCGTTCTGGCCTGGGTCGGTCTCCATGCCCAGCAATGCCACCTCGTTCATACGACGGGCCCCCAAGCGGCGCCCGCCGGTCCGGCACACGTTAGCCGTGGGCCAGCGGGCGGCCGCGCGGGCGCTCCGGCGCGGCCACTGCCGCATTCGGATTCTTTTCGTTGCCGTCGGTCGCCGTAGAAAAGTGACGGATCGTTTCGCCATTCCCCCGAGGGTGCCCTGCGTGACGGCGCGGGGTTTATGATCCGGCCCGCGGCCGCCGCCCCCAACATCGGAGCCCCTTTGCAACGGCGCAGGGACGTGCGGTGTCCGGGCCGCGGCCGACCGGTGAGTCGAGCGTTCGGGGTCAGGGCCGCTTGGTGCCCAGCCGCAGTCCGCGGGGCGTCAGGATCTCCTCCAGCCGCCGCAGGAAGAAGTCCATAATGATGGCCAACAGGGCCGTGGGCACCGCCCCGTACCAGACCAGCGGCGGCACCCGCAGGTCGATGCCGTGCACGATGGCCGCACCGAAACCACCGGCGCCGACGAGACCCGCGATGACCGCGACCCCCACGTTGAGCACCGCTGACGTGCGGATGCCGGCGAGGATCACGGGGATGGCGTGGGGCAGCTCCACCATCCACAACAGCTGCCACGCTGTCATCCCCATCCCGCGGCCCGCATCCAGCTGCGCCCTGTCCACGTTCTCCAGCGCCACGGCCGTGTTGCGCAGCACCGGCAACAGCCCGTGGAGAACCATGGCCACGAGCGCCGGCACAAAGCCGAAGCCCAAAAGCGGCAGGGCCAGGGCCACGATGGCCAGGGAGGGGATGGTCTGCCCCGCGTTGACGAGGCTGTTTACGACGGGCGTCCATTCGTCTCGGTACCGGGGGCGGGTGGCGATGATGCCCAGCGGAATGCCGATGGCCGTGCATAGAAAGGTGGAAAGCAGGACCAGCTGCACCGTGCGCACGCCCATCTGCCACATGCTGCCCCCTTGGAAGGGAAGGGCATTGGGGTACTGAGGCCAGACGGCCAGCAGGATACGCGCGTGCAGGTCTTCGAGGAGAAAGAAGATTCCGAGCAAAGCCATGGCCGCTGCGGCGGAGCCCGCAAGCCGGACGATCCTCATGACGCCGCCTCCCGAGCCGGAAACTCGGCCAACACGGCCAGAAGCCGCTCCCGGCGAATCCACCCCACGACATTCCCCTCACGGTCCACTACCGCCGTGTCGCTGAGGCCGTTGAGGATGGCGGCCGAGAGGGCGTCCCGCAGTGTACCGGTGGCGGAGACGGTGGCCGGCGCGGAGTCCGCCGGAGCGGTTCCCGCCGATTGCCCCGTCTCCAGCCGCCCCCGCTGTCCGGCGGGCCCGGCCGCGCGCGCCTGCCCGTTGGCCACAGGCTCCATCACCCGGGTGACCGGGATCAAGCCCAGCGCCTTGAGCACCCGGTCGCCGCCCACGAAGTCCTGGACAAACTCGTCGGCCGGCCGCCACAGGATGCGCTCGGGGGTGTCGTACTGCACCAGGCGACCGTCCCGCATGATGGCGATGCGGTCGGCCAGCTTCAGGGCCTCGTGCATGTCGTGCGTAACGAAAACGATGGTCTTCTTCACCACCCGCTGGATCTCCAGCAGCTCCGACTGCAGCCGTTCGCGGGTGATGGGGTCCAGCGCGCCGAAGGGCTCATCCATCAGCAGGATGGGTGGGTCGGCCGCAAGGGCCCGGGCGACGCCGACCCGCTGCTGCTCGCCGCCGGACAGCTGGCGCGGGTACTTGTTCCGGAACGTGGCGGGCTCGAGCCCCACCAGCGCCAGCAGCTCCTCCACCCGTTGGTTGATGCGGCTTTGCGGCCATCCCAAAAGGCGCGGCACGACGCCTACGTTTTGCGCCACCGTCAGGTGCTCAAACAGCCCGACCCCCTGGATGACGTAGCCGATCTGCCGCCGCAGCTCCTCGGGCGGGACGGCGTCGTTGGGCTGGCCATTGATCAGGATGCGCCCGGCGGTCGGTTCCACCAGGCGGTTGATCATGCGGAGGCTCGTGGTCTTGCCGCAGCCCGACGGGCCGATGATGACGCAGGTTTCCCCTTGGCGGATGCTCAGGTTGAGATTGTCCACGGCCTTCTTGCGGCCGTACACCTTGGTGACGCCCTCAAAGACGATGATGGGGTCGCTCATGCCGACACCCCCCGCGCCAGGCGCAGGCCCATGGGTGTCAGCGAGCGGCCCAGCCAAGCCAGTAGCAGGTCCGCCCCGATGGCCACCAGGACCGCCGGGATGGCGCCGACCAGGATGTGGGCGATGCTGGCCCGGTTGATGCCGATGAGGATGTAATACCCAAGCCCGCCGGCCCCGATGAGCTGCGCCACGGTGGCGATGCCGATGAGCAGGATGGCCGTCTGCCGTACGCCGGCCATAATGACCGGCAGGGCGTGGGGCAACAGCACCATCAACATCACCTGCCGCGGCGTCATGCCCATGCCCTGGGCTGCGTCCAGCTGCGCGGCCGACACCCCGTGGAGGCCGGCGAGGGTATTGCGGATAACCGGCAAGAGCCCATACAGGGTCAGGCCCGTGATGGCCGGCGCCGCCCCCAGCCCCCCGATGCCGTAGTTGCGCAGCACCGGGAAGGCGTTGGCCAGGGCCGCGTACGGTTCCATCAGCATGGCAAACAAGGCCAGCGACGGGAGGGTCAGGATGACGCCCGAGACGTACAGCGCCACCCGGGCGACTCGTTCGCGGTAATATCCCCACATGCCGATGGCCACACCGATGACAATGCTCAAGGAAGCCGAAACGCCCGCCAGCCACAGATGCTCCCGCAGGCGGCGCTGGACGCCGCCGGCTTGGGCTTCTTCTTGAAACACCCGCACAAGCCAGTTCTCCGCCGGGGCGGTTTGAAAGACCAGCAGCCCGGCGTGGACGACCAACACCAGGGCCGGCAGCCACAAGGCCGACAAGACCGGCGCCGGCGCGGTGCCGGAGCGGCGCAGTTGAAGCATGCCGGCATAGGCGATGGCGCCGTAGCCCAACAAGGACAGCCATACGCCGCTGCCCCATAGGGCCACATGGGCCACCACCCCGGCGGCGCGGCCGGCGGCGATGAGCGGCTCGCTGGTGAACCATACCGCGGCCAGGCCCAGGCTGCCCGCGGCCCACAGCCACCAGCCGCTGCGCGGCCCGCTGGGCCGCAGGCTGACGACCAGCGCCGCGGCCGCCGGGGCTGCGATCAGCGCCGCGTATGTCCAGCTGCCGCTCACCGCGGCCAGCGAGCTGCTGCGCACCAGCAGCCGGGAGCCAAGGGCCAGCGGGTTGGGCGCGCTCTGGATCCAGGTGAGTCCCACCACCGCCACCAGGACCAGAGCCGCGCCCGTCAAACCCAGCCGGCTGCGGGCGCCGGCACGGCGCGCCGGCCCCGCCATCACCGCGCCACCCCGATCCGTTGCAGGAACTCCCGGGCCACCGCGGCCGGCTGGCGGCCGTAGACGTCCACTTCGGCGTTGAGCTCGGCCAAGGTCTGGCCGTCCAGCTCCCCAAAGAGCTGGCACAACACGCCGGGCAGGGTCGGATACGCCTCAATCACCTCGCCGCGAATCACCGGCGCGGGCTGGTAGATGGGCATGGCGCCCAGCGGGTCGTCGAGCACCAACAGGTCGAACGCGGGGATCGTGCCGTCGGTGCCGAACACCATGGCGGCGTTCACGCCGTTGGCGCCGTTGGCCAGCGCCTGCGCGGTCGCGTACGACCCTTGCGCCAGCACGTGCACGTCGTGGCGCGGGATGAAGAACCCATACGTCTTCTCGAAGGCCTGCAGGCCGTCGGGCCGGTCGATGAACTCAGGATTGGACGCGAAGATCACGCGGCCGCCGCCGTTGATGAAAGCGGCCAGGTCCGGGAGGGTGAACACGTTGTTCTCCTCGGCCCACTGCCGCCGCACCGCGATGGCGTAGGTGTTGTTGGCGTCGGCCGGGCAGACCCAGATGAGATGGTTGCGGACCGCGTCCACGGCCAGCACCGTGGCGTAGGTGGCCGCCGCGCTGGAAAGCACGTCCGGCGTGAACTCCAGCCCGTAGCCGTTGAAATGCACCAGCAGCGCCGTGCCCGTGTACTCGGCGTAAATGTCGATCTCGCCCGTCTCCAGGGCCTGCCGCACCACGGCCGTGCCGCCCAAGGCCAAGCGGTTTTCCACGGGCAGGCCGTGGGCCTCCAGGGCCTGCAGGATCAGCTCGCCCAAAATCAACTGCTCCGTAAAGTTTTTCGACCCCACCCGGATGGGCGCCTGCGCCGCGGCCGACAGCCCCATGGCCGCCAACAACAGCAACACGACGAAAAGCGCGAGTCCCTTCCTCCAGCGGTGCATGTGCTCCCTTCGCCTCCTTGGCCCATGTGGGTTTCCAAAGTGGATGTAGCTGTCCGCCCAGGGCGGTTCGATTCAGGATGAAGGCCGTGCCGGCAGCCGGTTGGAAAGCCTGCGCATCCGTCGATCCGGAGCGCTGCTGGCTTTGGAAGATCCAGGTGGTCCATGCGAAACCGGTGTGTGAACCGCGCGGTTCAAGTATACGGTTCATGGAAAGTACGTGTCAACCGAGTCAACCCGACCCAATCCTGGGTTGGTTTCCCATGCATGCTCGCTCGCAGGCTGGAAATCTCCGCCGCACTACGTTTTTCGCGTTCGCGCGGCGGTCGTGCGGATGACGGTCGCACGGCGGCGAGGGAACGGCGGCCGAAGCGTCGAAAACAATGGGGATTCTCGAAACGCAAAGGAGCAGGTGATGTGCCCATGCGACGCCATTCCATTGCAGTCATCCCCGGGGACGGGATCGGCAAGGAAGTGGCGCCGGCCGCCATGCGGGTGCTGCAGCAGGCGGCGCGCCGCTACGGTTTCGTGTTGGATGAAACGACTTACATGTGGAACTGCGACTACTACAAGGAACACGGCAGGATGATGCCGCCCGACGGCCTGGAGCAGCTGCGCCGCCACGACGCCATCTTCCTGGGCGCCATCGGCAACCCGGCCATCGTGCCCGACCACATCTCGCTGCGGCAGTCCCTGCTCCTGTGGCGGCAGGCGTTTGACCTGTACATCAACCTGCGGCCGGTCAAGCTGCTGCCGGGCATCCCGGGCCCGCTGCGGGAGCGGCCAGGCCTCAAGGTGGACATGGTGTTTGTACGGGAGAACTCCGAGGGCGAGTACGCCGGCATCGGCGGGCGGCTGCGCCAGGGGACGCCCGACGAGATCGCCATTCAGACGACGGTGTTCACCCGCAAGGGCGTGGAGCGGGTGATGCGGTATGCCTTCGAGCTGGCCCGCAAGCGCCCGGCCAAGCGCCTGGCCTGCGCCACCAAGTCCAACGCCATCCAGTACACGATGGTGTTTTGGGACGAGGTGTGCAAGGAGCTGGCCAAGGAATATCCGGACGTGCAGGTCCACTTTTACCATATCGACGCGCTGGCGGCCCGCATGGTGACCCATCCGGAAACCTTGGATGTGGTGGTCACCTCCAACCTGTTCGGCGACATCCTCACCGACCTGGGCGGGGCGCTCCAGGGGAGCCTGGGCC
>DATCKT010000102.1:0-3171 GCA_036562195.1 Limnochordales bacterium | reverse complement strand
GCTTGGTGTAGTCCACGTGGTTGTCCTTGCCGACGACCACATAATCCGCGGGGCCGGGGGTGCGCGTATCGGCGGGGAGGGCGTTCAGCCCCGCCTGGCGCAACTCTTCCAGAAGCTGCCTGCTGCCGATGACGTAGACCGTCGCCCCGGGCCGCCGGGCGGCGATATAGCGGGCGGTGGCTTCACTGGCGATGAAGAGCTCCTCGCTGGCCACATCCAGGCCCATCCGCCCAAACTGGTCCAGGCACTGCCGCCGCGACCGGGAGCTGGTGTTGGAAACAAAAAGTAGACGTTTGCCCCGCCGGCGCAGCTCCGCCAGGGTTTCCCGCACGCCGGGGATAAGCTGGTCACCCCGCCAGAGCACCCCGTCCAGGTCAAACAAATAGCCTTGGGGAACCCGCGGCGCGCCGTTGATGATGACTGGAGACGTGGACAAGGGGTTACCTTCCTTTCACCGCCGCAGCCGGATACACCGCGATGCGCTTGCCGGTGGCCACATCGAACGCGTTGAGCCGCTCCCGGTCAAACTCGAGCCACACCCGCTCGCCGATGCGGTACCGGGAGCCCCGGGCTTCGCGCACCACCAGTTCAAGCCCGTTGACCTGCACGTACACCAGGACGTGGGCGCCGGCCGGCAGCGACGCGTACACGGTCCCGGACAGCAGCCCCGGTTTCTCCTGCCGGTGCAGGCGGATGTCTTCGGGCCGGGCCGCCAGCTCCACACCCTCCGGGGCCCCAGGCCCCCACACCAGCGCGGCCGGCAGGAAGTTGGTGCGGGGGTTGCCGGTAAAATCGGCCACAAAGCGGGTCGCCGGGCGTTCGTAAATTTCGTCCGGCGGGGCCAGCTGCTCGACGCGGCCGTCCTTCATGACGGCCACCTTGGTGGACATAGTCAGCGCCTCTTCCTGGTCATGGGTCACGTAGATGACCGTGACGCCCGTCTGCTCGTGCATGTGCTTGAGCTCCGCCCGCATCTGCATGCGCAGGCGCGCGTCCAGGTTGGACAAGGGCTCATCCATGAGGAGCAAGCTGGGCTGGATCACCAGCATGCGGGCGACCGCCACCCGCTGCTGCTGGCCGCCGGACAGCTCCGACGGAAACCGGCCCTCAAGTCCCGCCAAGTCCACCATCTTCAGCGCGGCGCGCACCCGCTCCTGGATCTCGGCGGCCGGCAGCTTTTTTTGCACAAGACCAAAGGCCACGTTGTCAAAGACGGTCATGTGCGGCCACAGGGCGTACGATTGAAAGATGAGGCCCAAGTTGCGCTGGGCGGGCGGCACGTTGACCCGCTTCTCGTGGGAAAACACCAGCTTCCCGTCGATGTAGAGCTCCCCGGCGGTGGGTTCCTCGAGGCCGGCGATCATGCGCAGGGTAGTGGTCTTGCCGCACCCGGAGGGTCCCAGAAGCGTCAGGAAATCGCCCTTCTCCACCACCAGGTCCACGCGGTCGACGGCCCGGTGGCCCGCCCACTCTTTGGTGATGCCCCGCAAAGCTACCGCTTCCATCGTCACCTGCCCCCTACGCCCTCGGCCAGGTCCGTCCGCTGCCACGCCTGTACAATCACCGTGACGATGATGACGATCACCGTCAAGAGCACGGTCATGGCGTTGCTGAACTGCTCATACCCCACCTCAGTATACCGGTACGTCATGGCCGTGAGCAGCCGGTTGGACGGCGTGGACAGCAAGATGTACAGGCTCAGCTCCCGCATGGTGGTGATGAACACGATCAGCGAGCCCGCCACGAAGCCGCCGCGCGTCAACGGGAACATGATCGAGCGAAACCGGCGCCACCACGGCGCGCCCAGCACGACGGCGGCCTCTTCCAGCTCCCCGGAGACCTGGTGCATGGCCGCGACGCCCGCCCGGACGGTGTAGGGCAGCTGCTTGGCCACGGTGACCAGCACCAGGACGGCGAAGGTGCCGTACAAGGCGGGGATGGGGCCGCGGCGGACGGCGAAGAGGCTCAAGTAGATGGCGCCGAAGACGATGCTGGGGATCAGCATGGGCACGAACGAGACTTGCTCCAGCAGCCGGGCCACCGGCTGGCGCTTGCCCTTCACCACCACATACCCGATGAGCATCCCCAAGACGCCGCACAAGAGGCCCCCGATGACGGCCAGCTTCACGCTGTTCCACAAGCCCCCGACGATGGCCTGGTTGCGCAGGATGCCCGGCTCGCCTTCCACGAAGCGCGGGTTGCTCTCGCCGATCCAGTAGTGCAGCGAGAAGTTGGAGAGGCTCCAGTCGCCCGCGTTGAGCATGAAGCTGCTCCATGTAAGCAGCGCCAGCGGAAACACGGCCACCAGCAGCAGGAACGCCATGATGGCCAGGGCGACGGGCGTATTCCACCGCCCCAGCGGGGCCGGCCGGCGCTTGACGCCCTTGCCGCCGATGGTCGTATAGCTGCGCCGGGCTGAGGTCACCCGGTTGTTGAGGTACAAGCCGACCCCGGCAATGAGCAACAGGGCCAACGCGAGGATGAAGGCTTGGCCTTCCCGCTGCGTGCGCAAGAGGGAGTAAATCTGGGTGGACAACACGTAGTACCGCTCCGGCAGGCCCAGGATGGCGGGCGTGCCGAAGGTGCCCATGGCCCGCGCCATGCCCAAGAGAATCGTCGACAGGATGGCCGGCATGATGATGGGCAGCGTGATCTTGCGCAATATATAGGTCCGGCTTGCGCCCAGCACCTCCGCCGACTCCTCCAGCTGCGAGTCGATGGTGGACAACGCGCTGGCCATCAGCAAAAAGCCGAAGGGATAGTAGTGCAGGCCCATCGTGACGGCGATGGGGATGGGGCCAAAGACGAGCCAGTCCGGCACCTGCCAGCCCAGGTAATACTCCAGCAGCCCCGGGGACATGCCGACGTTGCTGTTCTTGAACACCTGCAGCCACGCCTGGGCCAGCACCCACGACGGCAGGATGTAGGGCACCACGGCCAGATTGGCGATGAGCTTCTTCCACCGCAGGTCGGTGCGGACCACCAGGTAGGCCAGGACGCTGCTGACGACGAGGATGATTCCGACCGTGATGGCAGTGACGGTCAGGGTGTTGAGGAGCGGCCGGTAGAAAGCCGCCTGGGCCAGCGCCCCGCTGATCATCTGCTGCCAGTGGTAGAGGGTCAGCTCGCCCACCACCACATGGACGCCCCGCAGCCGCAGGTCCGCCGGCC
>DATCKT010000101.1:0-10113 GCA_036562195.1 Limnochordales bacterium | reverse complement strand
CGCCCAGGGCGCCGAGGACCATGACGACGAGCAAAAGCACTGCCAGCGTCCAGCGCAGTTTCGCCACGGTGTTTCCCTCCTTTTCGACGTTCGGTGGATTGCGATAAGCAGCATGTTTTGACGTTGAGGGCCCCGCCGATGAGCTCGAGGCATCACCCCTTTCGCGCCGGTCGAATCGCCACCGCCGCGGTTGCCCGCGGCGAGCGCAGGGCTCCGGTCAGGCCGCCTTGAATTTCAGGCGGCCGCGTCCGCGTAGCCGGTGGCCTTGGCCGCGACCAGCATGTACACCTTGACGGAGGCCACCAGGTCCTCCAAATCGATGAACTCGTTGGCCGCTAGCGACGCGCTCCGGTAGTCCCCCGCGCCGAAGATGGCGGTGGGGATGCCGGCCAGGTTGGTCAGCCACGTCGCATCCGTGCCCGCGTCTTTGCCGCGGACGGGCGGCTCTTGGCCAGTGACGGTGCGAATGGCATCTTTGAGGAACAGCACCACCGGGGCGTCGGGCTCCACCCGCATGGCCGGCGCGAAGCGCAGGACGTGCATGCTGCCCTGCCAGCCGGGCACGGTGCGCTGGCACGCCGCCAGCGCCTCCCGGAATTCCGCCAGCGCCTGCTCCTCGGTTTCCCCGTACACCAGCCGGCGGTCTACGACCAAGCTGCAGTGGCTGGGCACCATGTTTTGGAACGTGCCGCCCTCGATCATGGAAATGTTCAAGGTGGCCGGGCCCAACAGGGGATCGCGGCGCTCCTGGAGCTTTTCGCCCAGCGCCCGCAGGTGGGACATCAAAGCGTGCATGTGCTCAATGGCGTTGACGCCCCGCCAGGGCCGGCTGGCGTGGGCCGCCTTGCCCCTGGTTTCGAACTTCACCTGCAGGATCCCTTTGTGGCCCACGTCGATGCGCATGTCGGTGGGCTCCCCCACGATGGCCATATCGTGGTTGATGTAGCCCTGCCGGATCAAGTACTGGGTGCCCAGATCGGAACCGGTCTGCTCGTCGCAGACCGCGGTGACGGTGACGGAGCCCCGGGGAGGCCGCCCCAGGCGCCGCAGGAGGCCCGTCGCGAAGATCATGGCGACGAGCCCGCCCTTCATGTCGCACGCGCCCCGGCCGTACAGGCGGCCGTCCACGATCCGGCCCGAGTACGGGTCGTCTTCCCAGTCCGCCGCGGGGCCCGGGGGCACCGTGTCCATGTGGCCGTTGAACAGAAACCGCGTGCCCGGTCCGTCCCCGTGCAGGTTGCCGATGACGTTGGGCCGCCCCGGGGCCGCCTCCACCCACGTGACCTCCAGGCCCAGCTCCGCCATCTTTCGCTGGACCAAGCGGGCCACGGCTTCCTCGGAGCCGGTGGGGCTCGGCGTGCGCACCACCTGCTGCAGAAACCCGATGATCTCTTCCCGGTGCTCCTCGACCAGCTGGTCGATGCGTTCCAGCAGCGCCATGCCTTTCGCCCCTAGGAGATGGGATCCCGCACCAGGGGCAGCGTCGAACAGTGAATGCCGCCGCCGCCCTTGTGGACCTCGTCGTATTCGATGGGGATCACTTCGATGCCGAGCTTGGCCAGGCGCTCCTGGGTGCGCTCGCTGCCCGTGCACATGATGACCCGTCCCGGACGGACGGCCAGGCAGTTGACGGTCCTGGGGTCGTCCTCGGGGTGCACTTCCACGGTGCGGATGCCCAGCTCCTTGAGCAGGTCCAAGAACCAGTAGGGCAGGCGGGTAATCCGGATCAGCGCCACGTCCACGTCCACCATGACGATGCAGCCGTCCAGGTGCAGGCTGTGCCCGACCAAGGGCACCCGGTGCACCTTGACGCCCTGCACGGCCAGCACTTCTTCGATCTGGCGCACCGCCTCCTCGTTCTGGCGGTACGACATGCCCACCGCCGCGTTGCGCTCGTTGAGGAAGCAGAAGCTGCCGCCCTCAAACAGGCCGGTGCCGTGAATGGTGCGCAGGATGGGCATCCCCAGGGAGGCGATCTTGCGGGTCACGTACGCCTCTTCGCCGCGCCGGCCGGTGCCCGGGTACTTGCCCACCGGGCCCATGCGGCAAATGATGGCGCCGCCGTTGACCGCGATCGCCGTATCCCGGGTGTAGATGGCCTTCGGGTTGCGGGGCGAGCCGTCCACGTACTCCACCTGCACCCCTTCGTCCCGCAGCACCTGGGCCAACTTGTCGTGCTGCGCTTGCATGCGCTCCAGGTCGGGGGCGGTGTCGGAGCGGAAGTACCACTGCTCGTCGTCGTCGATCAGGGCGTCGATTTCCGGGTCATACTTGGAGCTGTCGATGACCTTCATCTCCGGCCCCGGCCGGTGCAAAAGCACCAAGCGCAGGCGGCCCACGTCGTTGGTGCAGCCCCAGCGCTGGCCCCACACCCGCACCTGCATGTCCGGATCCTCAAAGGGCGGCGACGCCTGGGGCGGGATGCGCTTCAAAACGACGTGGTAGTACTCCTCGGGATACTGGCGCCATTTGGTTGTCGTCATCGGATGCACGCCCTCCTGTATTGGGTAGGTGTAGGTGCCTTGTACTCCTGCAGCGGCTTACGAGCCGCCGTCCGCGTCGCCGGCTTCCGCCGCCGCCTGGGCCACCCGGGCCCGCAAGGCCTTGACGCCTGCCTCCACCGCGGCCCGGTTCTCCTCGTACCAGCGCTGGTGCTCGGCCCAGCGGGAGCGCACGCCGTCGATCTGCGCCCGGACCGACTCGGGCTGCACCCCGCCGGCGGACGTCCGCGACCGCACGAAACCTTCGCCGTCCAAGATCTCCCGCAGCTGGGCTTCGGTCAGCCCGCTTTCCCGGCCGAGCGCGCGCCGCACGGCCTCATCCAGCAGCGCGACCGGAGCGTTGTCGGGGGAGTAGCCGCCCTCAAGGGCGGCCCGGACGAACCCGCCTACGATCTGATGGGCCGTGCGGAAAGACACGCCCAAGCGGCGCACCAGCTCATCGGCCAAATGGCTGGTGGTGCTCCAGTAAACCGCGGCCCGTTGCCGCATGACGTCCGCGTGCACCTGCATGGTGGCCAGGGAGACTCGCATCAGTTCGGAGCAGGCGAACACGTCGTCGAACATGTTCATGACCAAGTCCCGGGCAAAGACCAGGTCCAGGTCCGTAGAGCTGTTGGACCGCTGGGTGCCCATGATGGCCGCCGGCCAACCCACCGCCTGGCCGGCCGTGGCCTTGATCCGCTCCAAGGCGTGGGGGTTCTTCTTCTGGGGCATGATGCTGCTGGTGCCGCACAGCCCGTCGTCCATCTCCACCATGCCGAACTCGTAGGTGCTCCAGACGTAGAGATCCGACGCCAGGCGCCCCAGGTTCTGCATGTAGATGCTGAGGACGCACACGTTCTCGTCCACGTAGTCGCGGGCAAACGCGCCGGCGTCGATGGCGTTGACCACCACGCCCCGGTGGGCCAGGAGAGCCGCCGTCCGCTCGCGGTCGATGGGCCAGGACGTCCCGGCGCACGCCGCGCCCCCCAGCGCGCTCATGTTGCACCGCTCGTACGCGCCCCGCAGCCGCTGGAGATCCCGCTCAAAGGCGTAGGCGAAGCGCATCAGATAAAAGCCGAACGTCCACACCTGGGCGTGCTGCAGGTGGGTGTAGCCGGGCATGATGGTTTCCACGTGCCGGGCGGCCTGGTCCAGCACCGTGTCCAGCAGCGCCAGGGTCGAGCCCACGATCTTGAGGAGCTGGTCGCGGGCATACAGCCGGTCGATGGCTGTCAACTGGTCGTTGCGGCTGCGGCCCGTGTGCAGCCGCCCCGCGAGGTCCTCGCCCACTTCGCGAGCCAGGAAGCGCTCCACCTGCACGAGGGCCGACCCCGTGTCCTCATCCCACGGAAACCGCTCCGGCCCCAGCTCGGCCATTTTGTGAAGGCCGCGCAGCAGCCTGCGGGCCTGGTCCGGGGTGAGGATGCCCTGTTCCCACAGCATGACGGCGTGGGCCATGTCCACCAGGCAGATGTGGTGAAACCGGCGCTTGATGTCCGCAAGGCGCGGCAATTCATCGTACAAGATGAGTTCCGGGCGCCGCGCGCCCAGCCGTGCGGATTCCAGGTGGCGCTCTTCAGGTTGCGCCCCCATCCGCGGGTTACCCGACGGCACGGTGCTTCACCCCCGTCGTCTCGCCGCCCAAGGCCTGCCACGCCTGGGCGAGACTGGTTTCCAGGATCTCGAGGCCGCGGCGCAGCTCCTCGTCGGACAAGGTGAGGGGCGGCAGCAGCCGGATCACATTGCCGTACAGGCCGGCCTTCAGGATGATGAGGCCGCGCGCCTCCGCCTCCTTCAAGGTGCGGTCCACCAGCTCCGGCCACGGGGTCTTGCGCTCCCGGTCCCGCACCAGCTCCACGGCCAGCATGGGGCCCAGGCCCCGGACGTCGCCGATGCAGGCGTACTGGTCCGCCATTCGGCGCAAGGCGGCGCCCAGCTCGATCCCCAGGCGCTCGGCCCGCTCCAGCAGCCGTTCCTCTTCGAAAATCTGAAACACCGCCATGGCGGCCGCACACGCCAGCGGGTTGCCGCCGTAAGTCCCCCCGAGACCGCCGGGCGGCACTGCATCCATGATCTCCGCCCGTCCCACGACGCCCGCCAGGGGCAGGCCGCCGGCCAAGCTCTTGGCCACGGTAATCAGGTCCGGCACGACGCCGCTGTGCTCCACCCCAAACCAGCGGCCCGTGCGGCCGAAGCCCGTCTGGATCTCGTCCGCGATGAACACGATGCCGTGGCGGCGGGTCAGCTCCCGCACGCCCTGCAGGAAGGCGGCCGGCGCCGGCACGAAGCCGCCTTCGCCGAGGACCGGCTCGATGATGACGGCCGCCACCTCATTCGGCGGCACCTGCGTCTGCAGCACCTCCTCAAGCGCGGCCAGCGCCCGCTCCGCCGTCCACCCCCGGTACTCGTAGGGGTAGGGCGCACGGTAAATCTCGGGCGCCATGGGACCAAAGCCGGCCCGGTACGGGAGGGCTTTCCCCGTCAGGCTCATGCCCAGCAGGGTGCGCCCGTGAAACGCGCCGCTGAAGGCGATGACGGCCCGGCGTCCGGTGTAGACCCGGGCGATCTTCACGGCGTTTTCCACCGCCTCGGCCCCGGTGGTGACGAGGACCGTCTTCTTGGGGAAGTCTCCGGGAGCCAGGGCGTTCAAGCGCTCCGCGACGCGCAGGTACGGTTCGTAGATGGCCACCTGAAAGCACGTGTGGGTGAACCGCTCCAGCTGCGCCCGCACGGCCTCCAGCACCCGGGGGTGGCTGTGACCGACGTTCAGCACGCTGATCCCGGCGGCGAAATCCAAGTACTCCTTTTGATCCACGTCCCACAACCGCGCGCCCTCGGCCCGCGCCGCGACCACGCTCGACGAGGTGGCCACGCCGCGCGCCACGTGCTGCTCCCGCAGCCGCAACAAGGACGCACTGCGGCTCTCCGTACTGTCCATGAGGTGGAGTCCTCCCGGCAATTGGACAAGACTATCGTTTTGATAACCTGTGGTGTATACTGTAGCATGCTGACTGTGCAACAGGCCACATATCTCCGCCACAAAGATTAACGTCCGTGATTGTTGTGGAGATCCAAAAGCTCCACGGCCAGCCGCAGCCGGAAGCGAATTTCGGGGTCGGCGAAGTCAACCCTCAATCGCTGCTCCAAGCGCTGCATGCGATAGCGCAGCGTGTTGGGGTGGACGTGCAGGGCCCGGGCTGCGGCTTTGTGCGAAAAGTCGTGGCGGGTCAAGGCGCGCAAGGTAGCCAGCAGGCGATGGTCGGCGCCTTCTGGGTCCAACAGGGGCCCCAGCATGTGGGTGATGTACGCCGTGCGGGCAGCGGCGTCTCCGGCCAGGACGCGGGGCAGAAGCGTTTCCCGGAAATCGCAATACCCGCGGCCCCCGTTCCAATCCAGCGCCTGTTCAGCCTGGCGAAACCCCTCCGGGATGGCCCGCACGCCGTGGCACGGCTCGCTGACCCCCACCGCCACATCTTCCGGGTCAAACATCTCCCACAGGCGCCGCACGTCCGCATGCGGCGGCAGCAGCACCACCACCCGGTTGAGATTGAGCGTCAAGAGCGGCGGCATCCCTTGTTCCGACAGGCGCGTCCTGAGCTCTGTGGCCACCTGCTCGCGCCGCATAAAAGCCTCCTCGCCGTCCAAGGGCACGGTTTCCTTCCGCAATAGGAACAGGGTGACCAAATACGCCGCTTCAGGATCGAAGCCCAAAAGGCGCGCCCGCTCCAGCGCCGCCGGCGACATGTCCCAGCGGCCTTCGATCAGCGAGTCGACCAGTCCGAACCGCAGCCGCGTCTGAACCATGTCCACCCGCTGCTGGTGGGAGAAGTAAAGGGCCACCACGGTGGCCGCCTGTTCCACCGCGCGCATCTCCAGGTAATGGAAGGGCTCCCCCCGGCTGATGAGCGCGATGGCCCCCAACAGCCGCCGGCCCAGCCGTACAGGCCCCACCAGCCACGGACGTTCCTCCACGGAAACTTGCACCGGACTGTCGGCGTCCTGCAGCAGGCTCCGGACCTCCTCCGGAATGGCGACGGGCGGCGGGCAGTCCGGGTCAGATTCGGGACCCGGGCGGCCGCCGGCCAGCGGCGGGCCGGGGGGATGGTGAAACGCCATCCTCTGCCCCGCCGAATCGAAGAAGCCGCACGGCGTGCCCAACGTGACCGCAATCCGGCGCACGATGGCGTCGAGGCTGTCCAGCTCCAGCGCGGCCCGGGTCAGCGTCCGGTGAATGGCCTCCGACCGCTCCAGGAGAGAGCTCTGCTCCGTGAGGATCGCGCGGCTGATGGTTTCGGTGATGGTGGCGAAGGGGATCTCCCATGGGATCTCCAAAAGCGGGAAGCCGATGGATTCCGCCTCTTCCACCGCCGCGGGCGGAAACCGGTCAAAGAACTGGGGCACCGCCATGCCGATGCCCGCCAGATCCCGCTCGAACAGGTCGCGGATCAGCGCCCGCTGGGCCGCCCCATCCCGGGGCCAAGCGTACCCGGTGGTCAGGAGCAGGTCCCCGGGCCTGACCCACGACGTCACATCGGGAATATCCACCACATGGACCCAGCGCACTGGGCGGTCCAAGCCCCGCTCCCCGGCGACCAACCGCAGCCGGGTCAACGGCGGGAGCGCCAAAGCGTCTTTGAGCCTCACGGTCAGCGCTCCTCTGACTGGGAGAGTCGCTCCTGTTCGCCCGTAACGAACTGGAAGCCGCTATCTTGTGGTGGTACAACAACCAATGGTTGCAACCCTGCCAGGCGGTCCGCCACCCGGGCCGAGTGGCAACGTTTCCCACTCGGGGTGCAGGCCGCGGCGGCACCGTCCACGGGGTGTGGAGTCCCGCCGGCCAGGAATCGGGTTTCCGCCCGCGGGCAATGCTAGCCCTGCGCCTGTTGCGGGCGGGGCTGTGGCCCAGCGGGGCTGTGGCACAGCCGGGCTGTTGTGCAGCGGGGCCATTGCGGAGCGGGGGAGCACATGGACCGGCGGCGGCTCATCGACATCGCCATCCTGGGCGCCGTGCCCTTCATCATGGTGCTGGGCAACTCCATGCTCATCCCCGTGTTTCCCCAGCTCAAGCAGGCGATGAACCTGACGCAGTTCCAGGTGGGGCTTTTGATCACGCTGTTCTCCGCCCCGGCGGCCGTCGTCATCCCCTTCGCGGGGATTCTCTCGGACCACATCGGCCGGCGCAAGGTCATCGCCCCGGCGCTCTTGGTCTACGGAGCGGGCGGGCTCATCGCGGGCGCCGCGGCGCTGCTTTTCCGGGACCCGTACCCCGTGGTGCTGGCAGGGCGCATCGTGCAAGGCATTGGGGCGGGAGGGACCTACCTGCTGGCCGTGGCCTTGGCGGGCGACCTCTTCCCGGGCAGCGGCCGGACCCACGTGCTCGGCATCCTGGAGGCGGCCAATGGCGTCGGCAAGGTGGTCAGCCCCATTCTCGGCGCAGCGGTGGCCCTCCTCGCGTGGTGGGCGCCGTTCTTCGTGTACGGCGTTCTGGCCATGCCGGCCGCCCTGTTGGTCTGGTTCCTCATCGAGGAGCCGCCCATGGAACAGGCGCGCGGGCTGGCCGAGTACGGCCGGGCGCTCTTGCGCATTTTCCGGGAGCGGGGCGTGCCGCTGGCCGCCACCTACCTGGCGGGTATGGCCATGCTCTTTCTGCTGTTTGGCGTCCTCTCGTTCGTGTCCGACGAGCTGGGGCCCCGCTACGATATCCGCGGCTTTGCGGGCGGCCTGGTGCTGGCCATCCCTGTCGCGGCCATGACGGCCACCGCATACTTCGGGGGCATGTACCTCAAGAACCACCTACGCCTGCTGAAACCGGCCCTCCTCGCGGGCGCGGGCACGGCGGTGGCGTCTCTGGCGGCGTCGGCGCTGTTCACGGATTTGGTGCCTTTCATGGCGGCCCTTGCGTTTCTTGGGATCGCCATCGGCGCCGTGCTCCCGGCCGTGAACATGCTGGTCACCAGCGCCGCCCGGCGGGAAGAGCGCGGGCTGGTCACCTCGCTCTACGGCGCCGTGCGCTTTGTCGGCGTGGCTGTGGGCCCGCCCGCCTTTGCCATGGCGCTGGAGCTGGGGCGGCCGGTCATGCTGGGCGGCGCGGCGGCGTTGGCCGCGGCGGTGTGTGGACTCGCCTGGTGGCTCATCGACCCCGAGCGGCTGCTGGTCGCCACCGGCCAAGGCCAGGCGGAGGAGGGCCAGAGCCAGGAAGCGCAGAGCCAGAGCCAGGAAGCACAGGGCGAGACCGAGGAAGCGCAGGGCCGGGTGGAACAAGCGGAGGGCCAAATCGAGCAAGGGCGGGACAACGCGCCGGCGGCGCGCGATCGTGGGAAACGGCAGGAAGGGACAGCGGCGGCGCTGCGGGAACTTGAAGGGGAGGGGTGACGCAAAAAAGGGGGACGTGCCATGCGCGGGCATTACCCGCCCGAGTACCTGGAGTTCATCCGGCTGTTCAACGACGGTCGCTACGCCGAAAGCTACGAAGCGCTGCGGGACGCGTGGGCCAGCAACCGCTCCAACCGGTTTTACAAGGCCCTGATCCAGCTGGCGGGCGCGGTGCAGCACTGGCAGGACGCGAGCTACTACTGGTCCGAAAACTTGTTCCGGGGCGCCCGGGAACTGTTGGAGCCGTACAGGCCGCATTACGCGGGGCTGGACATCGACCAGCTCACGCGGCTTTTGGAGACGTGCGCCGACGTGGCCCGGGCCAAGCGCAACGACCGGGAAGGCGAGTACAAGCTCCCGCCGCTCCAGTTGACGCTGAAGCCGTAGACTCGGGCGCGAAAGCCGCAAGACCCGGGCTTTCGCTTCATCCGAGCCGCAAGCCCACGAAAAAGCCCACCACGAAGCTGCCGGCGACGGGAATGAGGGCGTCCAGCTGCTCGGCCCACTGCTGGAGGACGGCCATCAGACCGCCCGACTGCTCCACGGCGCGGGTGTAGACGTTCTCCAGGTTGGCCCAGTGGATCGTGATGAAGTCGAAGTGCTGCAGGGCCAGGGCGGTCAGGACCAGGACGCCGGCCAGGACGAGGGCGACCTTGAGCGCCTTTTTGAGGGTGAAGCCGATGGCCAGCCCCAGCAAGGTGCCGAGGGCCAGCTGCCCGCCGAGGACGGGCCAGTTGATCTCCGCCGGCAACGGCGCGTCACCTCCGGACGGCTCGTCCGTGTGCCTGGAGCAAAATGCCGGCGCCCAAGGCGCCGGCTTTGCGTGGCGGAGGAGGAGGGATTCGAACCCTCGGCAGGGGTTTAAAGCCCCCGCTACGGTTTAGCAAACCGCTCTCGTAGGCCTCTTGAGTACTCCTCCGCGTCTTCCTTCGCCGCGTTAGTCTACCACAACGGCCCGTCCTCTGTCAATTTGGCCGCGCCCGGGGGACCGCCCGCCCGCCGGACTCCCGCATCGAACGCCGTTGGGATCGTTGCGGAGTTCCTCGCCAACGGCCGGGTCTCTCGGGACCAGTGGCCCGGCTGCATAAGGCGTCGCGCAGTCTCTTGGGCGATCCAGGACCAGGATGCGGCGCCTCTCGGGGCGCAAGCCTGCTCAAGGGGCACCGTACTCACGGGCCTGAGTATGTTCTGGGAGATCCTTGACGGACGACTGTAGGTTTAGACGGAATAGGTGGTATATGTACCGATAGAGTGGGAT
>DATCKT010000090.1:0-7023 GCA_036562195.1 Limnochordales bacterium | reverse complement strand
CCCGCTGCGCCGTCTCCTGCATGCCGGGTGGCGCCAGGATCTCACCCCGGTACTCTTGCGGTGAGCGCACGTCCACCAGCGCGCGCCGGCCAATGCTCTCCAAAACAAAAGGCTGCTTGGCCCGCAATTCCTCATGCACCTGCGTGATGCGGTAGTCGCTGGGCGCAGGCTGCGGGATGTCCTTGCTGAGCGGCCGGCCCTCGGCAATCCACTTCTTGCGCCCGCCGTTCATCAATCGCACGTCGTCATGGCCGTACAGCTTCAGCTGCCAGTAGGCGTAGGCCGCGAACCAGTTGTTGTTGTCGCCGTACAGCACGATGGTGTCGTCGTTCCGGATCCCTGAGCGCGACAAGAGCGCCTCCATCTGGTCCCGGTCCAGGATGTCCCGGCGCACCGGGTCCTGCAGATCGGTCTGCCAGTTCCAGCACAGGGCGCCGGGGATGTGGCCGTCCTCGTAGTAGGCTTCCGTGTCCACATCCACTTCCACGATCTTAACCTTTGGATCGTTCAAGTGCTGGGCGACCCACTCCGTGTCCACCAACGCGCGGGGATTCGCGTACTCTGCCAAGGGAAGCACCCTCCTGTTGCCGGATGAGCCCGGTTGCGGCCGCGCGCGGCTGCGGCGGACAACCGAACTGTGCGTGCAGCCTAATTATATGAATTCCGGTCGGAACGATCAAGTATGAGGCATGCGGTCGCCCGCACCGCGCCCGGGTGCAAACCTCCCCCACCCGCCGGCACTCGCGGGCCGCCGACCCGCACCCGCCGGTATCCGCGGGCTACCGCCCCGCACCCGCGAAACGGGAACGCCGGTTTTCAGCCGCCGTAGATGGCCCGGAGAGCCGGCTCCAGCGTTGGGAACCGGAACGAATAGCCGGCCCGCAAAGCCGCCGCTGGGACGGCCCGCTGCCCGGTCAGCAGCATGGAGGACATCTCACCCAGCACCCAGCGCAGCAAGAAGGCGGGCGTCGGCACCACAGCCGGCCGGCGCAACACGCGGCCCAAAACGGCGGCGAATTCCCGGTTGCGCACCGGGTTGGGCGCGGTGCCGTTCACCGGCCCCTGGAGCGCCTTGTTCTCCAAGGAAAAGGCGATGAGACCCGTCACATCGTCCATGTGGATCCACGGCACCCACTGGCGGCCGGAGCCCAGCGGCCCGCCCACGAAGAACAGGAAGGGCACGCGCATGCGGCTGAGCGCCCCGCCCCGGCCCAGCACGAGGCCTGTGCGCAAAAGCACCACCCGCACCCCGGCGGCCTGCGCGGCCCCGGCGGCCGCTTCCCACGCCAGGCACACCTGCGCCAGGAAATCGGACCCCGGCCCGTCCGCCTCGGTGACCGGCTCGTCGCCCCGCGGCCCGTAGAAGCCCACCGCGGATGCGTTCACCAGCACCCGCGGCGGGGCCGCGGCGCGCCGTATGGCCTCCACCAAAGCGGTCGTGACCTGCACGCGGCTTTCCAGGATGAGCCGCCGCGCCGCGGGCGTCCAGCGGCGGGCGATGGTCGCGCCGGCCAAGTTGACGACGGCGTCCGCGCCCTCCACCAGCCCCGGATCCGGCGGATCGGTTGGGCGCCACTGGACCACCGTCACGGGGGCCCTCAGGAGCCGGTGCGCGGCGGTGGGCGCCTGGCGGGTCAGGACGGTGACGGTGCACCCCCGCTCCACAAGTTTGGGCACAAGGGCACGGCCGATGAAGCCGGTGCCGCCCGCAATCACGATCCGCATGGCGTCCCTCCTCTCAAGTTTCCGAGGGCACCTCAAGGCTGCCGGCGGTAACGGGCCACGCGGCCTGCGGTGCGGAAACCGTGGCGCGCGTACAAGTCTTCCAACTCATAGCTAGTCCGCAGCGAGGCGAGGCCGAAGCCGGCCGCGGTGGCGTCGTCCAACATGCGTTCGACCAAGGCGTAGGCCACTCCCTGCCGGCGAAACCGGGATCGGGTCGTGATGCTGTAGATGCCGGCCACCCCGGCGAAGGGCCACAGGGCGCCCGCGGCGGCCGGCTCGCCCGCCACCCTGGCCAAATACAGGCGCACCACGCCCCGGGCGTTGTAGAAGGCCGTCACGTCGGGCGGATCCCGGAAGCCCTCCCCCACGACGGCCAACGCCGCCTCCCGGTCCGCCTCCGCGTCCGCCCGCACCACCGCGAGGCGCGGATCGCGGGCGGCACCGCCTGCGGGCCCGGCATCGCCCGCGAGCGGGGCGCGGGGCAGGGGACACGTCATGAGCAATTGGGTGCTCTCCCGTTCAAACCACGCCGCGGTTAAGGCGTCTTCCCAGCCCGGGAGGGAGTCCCCCTCCAGCACGCAGAGATAGAGGGGGTCGCCCAGCGGTCCAAGGAGATCCAGGGCCACCTGCAGCCGCTCGGCCGGCTCGCCGAGGGTGTCGTCTTCCACCAGGATCAACGCGGGCAGCCGGTAACGGGCCCGCGGGTCGCGGCGGATCAGGACCATTCCCCGGTAGCGGGTCACCCGGTAAATGCCCGCCGCTTCCGGGGCTTGCCCGAGGGCGACCCAACCTTCACACTCCGTCCGCCACGCCCGCTGCGCCGGCGAGAGGACGGGATCGCGGCCGCTGCCCAAGCAAGTGCTTCCGCCTGTGTCCATGCCAGTCCCCCGCTTCCGCCCGTCCCCCGTCCGGTGCCCCGCGCGGCGCTGGGCGAGGTGCCGCCGCTCAGGCCCCGATGCCCAAGATCCAACCGGCGACGGTGAAGTAAATGATCAGACCGGACGCATCAGTCAACGTCGTGATCAACGGCGAGGCCGCCACCGCCGGGTCAAGCCGCAGCCGTTTGATGGCTAGCGGCAAAAGTCCCCCCACCACCGACGCCACGAAGACCACCAGCACCACGGTGAGGGCCACCGTGGCGCCGACCGCGGCGGGCGTGCCCATGAGGGCCGCCCGGCCCCAGGAGGCCAACGCCATCACCACGCCCAGGGCGAGACCGACGCTGGCCTCTCGCCACAGCACCCGGAAGAAGTCGTGGATGTTGAGCTCGCCCACGGCCATGGCCCGGATGATGAGCGTCGCCGCTTGCCCGCCCGCGTTGCCGCCGGTGCCGGTCAAAAGGGGAATGAAAAAGGCCAGCATGATGACGCTCTCCAGGGCCGCCTGGTAGTGGTTCATGATGGTGATGGTGATGGACTGCAGCGCAAACAAGAGCAACAGCCATAACACCCGGGCGCGGACCAGGGAGAGAAACCCGGTCTGCAGGTACGGCTGCTCCAGCGGCTCCGTCGCGCCCAGGCGGGAGATGTCCTCGGTGGCTTCTTCCCGCAGCACGTCGATGACGTCGTCCACCGTCACGACGCCCAAGAGCACCTGCCGGTCGTTGATCACCGGCAGCGCCAAAAGCCCGTAGCGCTCCAGCACCCGGGCCACCTCTTCCTGGTCCATGTCGACCGGCACCGACACCACGTTGCGGTCCATGAGTTCGCCCACAGGCGTGTCCGGGTCCGCCACCACCAGCTGCCGCAGGGAGACAACGCCCACCAACCGGCCTGCCTTGTCGGTCACGTACAGATAGTAGACGGTTTCCGCGTCGGGCGCCGCTAGGCGAATGGCCGCGAGCGCCTCGGCGGCCGTTTGGGTTTCCTGCAGGCGGACCACCTCGGGCGTCATGATGCCGCCGGCCGTGTCCGGGTCGTAGCGCAACAGCTGCCGGATGGCGGCAGCGTCTTCCGGGATCAGGTTCAAGAGGTCCCGCGCGTCGGCGGCCGGCAACGCGCCCAGCAAGTCGGCCAGGTCGTCCTGGGACATGCGGTCCAGGACCGCCTGCAGCCGCTCCGGGGACATTTGCCGCAAAAGATCCCGCTGGACGTCAAAGGTGGACTCTTCAATGACCCGAGCCGCGGCTTCGGGCTCCAGCAGCCTCAGCACCCGCCCCCGCGGCTCGCCTTCGGGCAGCTCTCCCAAGATCTGCGCCACGTCCGCCGGGCGCAGCGTCAACAGGAACGCCAGCAGGCCCTCATCGTCGTCCGCCTCCAAGTGCTGGCGCACCTGCGCCACCAGGTCCTCGTAAACCTGCATCGCACCAACTCCCAACCCGCGGCCTACACCCGCAGCGCCACCAACAGGCCGTCGTGCACAGGCAACAAGGTCGCGCAAAAGTCCCGGTCCGTGAAAAGCATCCGGGTGGCTTCCCGGACGCCTGCGGTCTGGTCGCTGTCGTCGGCCTCGTCAAAGATGCGGCCGCGCCAAAGCATGTTGTCCATAATCAGCACCCCGCCCACCCGGAGTTTTTGCTTGATCACGGGAATGGATGCCGGGTACTGCTGTTTCACAATGTCATTGAAGATAAGGTCGAACCCGCCCCTAGCGGCCCGCAGGGCCGTCACCGCCTCGGCGACGTGAAACCGGACCAAATGGTGCAGGCCGGCCCGGCGCAGGTACTCCTGGGCCTGCCGGGAGAGATCCTCGCTCCAGACGGTGTGATGCACTTCACCGCCTCCGTTGTCGGCCACCGCCCGGGCAAACCACACGGTCGAGTAGCCGAAACCGGAACCCAGCTCAAAGACGCGCCGCGCGCCCACCATGCGGGCAATCTGGTAGCACACGCGGCCGGCCACCGGGCCGATGATGGGGAAGTTCTCCTCCCGGGCCCGGGCCTCCATCTCCTCCAGCAGCGGATCGCCGTGGTAGGCCAGCTGGTGCAAATAGGTGCTGACCGTCGGGTCGAGCAGCTCCATCGTACCGCCTCCTCACCGGACCGCCGCGGCACCCACGGGCTCCCGCCGCGCCGCACCGGGGCGACCCTGGTCTCCCTTGCCGGCGCCCCGCCAGGTTCGCCCTCAGCCCAGCGGGCGGGGCGGCACCAGGGGGCGGCCCCCCTTCACGTCCCACACGCCTTTTGTGGTGAGGCGAAAGTCCGGCAGCGCGTCAAAACTGAGGAAAAACAGGCTGTACAACGGGTCGCCGAAGCGGTAACCCCGCTCCGCCAGGAGCGTCTCCATCCGCCGCAAGCCGTCCACCAGCTCCGGCCACGGCCGCTCGGTAAAGAATCCGCCCCGCTCCAGGGCCAGCTCCCACACGACGCGCCCGCGCTCCGCCATCACCATGCCCCCGCCCAGGTCCATCACCCGCTGCGCGGCCAGGGCCATGTCCGCAGGCGAGCGGCCCAGCACCAACAGCTGATGGGCCGGATTGTAGCTGGAGGCGAAGCCCGCCAGCTCGTCGGCGAAGCCCGCCAGCCACGCATGGGTCAGCCACCGCCCCTCCCAGTCGTACAACACCGCCAACAGGGGCCGGTCGGCGGCGGCCGCGCGGCGCACGATGACGGTGTGGACCAGCTCCAGGAGCGGGCTGCCGGCCTCGCCGGGGCCCGGCAACTGCTCAAAGGTGGCCGCGGTCGGAGGCCGGCCCGCCGTGCGAGCCCGCCGCGCGCGGCCGCCGATGAGCCTAGCCCAGTCGACCCGGGGGAAGGGCGCCGTCAGCCGCCCGTTTTCCGCCACCACGTTCCCGCCCGCGATGACCACAAGCGGGGTCGGGTTCGCCAGGCTTTCGAGGATCAGCAGGTCCGCGCGCCGCCCGGGGGCGATGCTGCCCACCTCGTGTTCCAGCCGGTAGTACATGGCCGGGTTGAGGGTGGCCATGCGGTATGCGGCCGCCGGCGGCACCCCGGCCGCCAGGGCGATCCGAATGAGGTAGTCCAAATAGCCGTGATCCGCGACCCACGGCGGCGTCGGCCCGTCGGCGGTCAGCATCAGCCGGTTGGAGTGTACGAGGTCGCCCCGGGCCGCGTCCAGGAGCGCCGGCAGGTCGGGCCGCAGGGAGCTGTGCCGCAGCATCACGTACAGGCCCGCCCGCAATCGGGCCGTCACCTGCTCGGCGTCGATGGCCTCGTGGCACGAGGTAAAGCCCCGCTGGGCCAGGCGCATGACCCGCGCCGGCGAGGCGCCGGCGCTGTGGCCTTCGATCCGTTTGCCCAAGGCCCGCGCCCGGGCGATCTTGGCCGCCAAGCCGGGCTCGCCCTGTTCCACCCACGACCAGCGGGTGATCTCCCCCAGGGCCACCACGTCCTCACGGGAGAGAAACCGTTCCAGGCGCTCCAGGTCGTAGGTTTCTTCCTCATCCACCGCAAAGCCGCGCCCATGGGGCGCCAGCATCCAGCGCACGTACACGGGCAGGTCTTGAAACCGGTCCAGCATGGAGGCGAAGGAGTCGTCCGCGAGCAGGGCCATCCACGGATACGTGTCGGCCACCACCGCGGTCGTGCCGCGCGCCGCCCACTGCTCGAGGGTCACCACCGGCTCGGCCACAAGCCCCAGGTGGGCGTGGGGCTCCACGTACCCGGGGACAACGACGCGATCCTGCGCGTCGATGACTGCGTCCGCCGTCCCCACCTCCTGCGGCGGCGCGAGCGCCGCGATGCGCCCGCCTTCGATCACCACGTCCAGGGGCAGCAGCTCACCGGTGAACACATTGAGCACGCGCCCGCCCCGGACGACGGTGCGTTCTGGGGTTTGAGCGCCGGCTGGCTGCGTCATGGCTGGCCACCTCCCCGCGGTCCGGGCGCCCCCTGCCCGCGGCCGCCGGGCGGGGCCCGCCCTTTCCTGCTCAGTGCCGAGTCACGGCGTTTGACTTCCGCGCGCCGGAGGCGAATCCTCCGCCCATCGCGGGCGCCAACGCCCGGTAGGGTGTTTCTTCTACGCGGCGCGCTCCGGCCACCGGCCGCGGGCGAAGCGACTCCGCCTGCACGCGGCTTGCGGGCGGGGCCGCAAGGATCTCGGCCGGCCGGCGGACAATTGATGACCCCAGCGGGTCGGCGGGCGCCGGCCGCAGCGAGTACCGCCGGAGGTGGGAACGATGTCCAACGCCACAAGTATACGCACCATTGGGGTCGTCGGCGCGGGCACCATGGGCCAAGGCATCGCCCAGGTGGCCATCCAGTCGGGTTTCGCCGTGCGGTTGGTGGACGTCACGCCGGAACTGGTGGACAAAGGACGGGCGCGCATCGCCGCACAGCTTGAGCGAGCCGTCGAGAAGGGGCGCATGGCCCGGGCCGACGCGGACGCCGCGCTGGCGCGG
>DATCKT010000073.1:0-9202 GCA_036562195.1 Limnochordales bacterium | reverse complement strand
GTCGGGGAAGTACTGGTTGATCTGCTCCAGCGGATACAGCCCCGGGTGCTCCATGCCGATCCGGTACGAGTACTGGCCCCAATCCACGTTGAACAGCTTCTGGCCTTCCTCGCTCATCATGAACTCAAAGAGCAGCCGGGCCGCGTGCGGATGGGGCGCGCCCGCCGGGATCGCGATCTGCCGCGGCAAGAGGAAGGTCGGGCTCGGCACCACGTAGCCCACCGGCGCGCCGGCCAGCTGGGAGGCGGCGATGCGGTCGCTCAGCATCTCGACGGCCATGGCCACCTCGCCCCGCTCCACGGCCTCGGCGGCGGACCCGTGCACCGGGTAGATGATCAGGTTCTGCTCGCCCAGGCGCCGCAGCCAGTCTTCGCCGCGGATGTCCAACATCATGTACATCCACACCTGCGGCGTCGACGACCCGGCCGGGTCAGGCAGCGCCAGCTGGCCCTTCCAGCGCGGATCCAGCAGGTCGTCCCAGTCCTTGGGCACCAGCTCGGGCGGCACCAGCTCCGTGTTGTACATGATGAACACGCCGATGGACGTCACATAGGCCCAGTAATCGGTGTAGGTGTAATCCGGATAGTTGGCCAGCTCCCGGGAGAAGTCCAGCCGGGCCAGGGGCAGGCCCATGTCCAACAGGTCCGAAATCAAGGGCGCGCCGGTCAGGAACACGTCCGCCGAGGCGTTGCCGGACATGGCCTCTTCCCACACCCGCTGGGCCACTTCCGTGGTGCCGGCCCGATAGATGCGGGTCCGGATACCGTAGCGCTCCTCGAAGGCCTTGAGAAGGGCTTCCGCTGACTCCCGGCTCCCGGAAGTGTACAGCGTTACCTCACCCTCGGCCTGCGCCCGCCGCACCAACTCGTCAAAATCGATGGCCTGCGCCAAAGCCGCCGACGGCACCAAGCAAAGGATGGTCAGCACCGCCAGGATCGTTGTGCGCCACGTCGCACGCATGCTTCCCAAACCTCCTTCGTTTCTACCGCCGTATTGTCCGCAAATCTCTGACCGCGATGTCCGGGGCAGTCCGTCACGTCCTCCAGGTCCGGAAACCGGCTTACGGCTGGGCCGCCCGAGCTTCGCTGCTCCTTGCGCCGGCACCGCTTGTCGCCGGCATCACCTGTTGCTGGCATCGACCGGGGCCGCCTGAGCCCCGCTCCCACCCCCCTTCGGGACGAATCTCGGCTCCGGAATCCCCGCGGACATGCCCACAAACAGGCTGCCTTCCCACTCGGGCTTGGTCTCGGGGTACTCCGCCCGCTGGTGGGAACCGCGGCTCTCGGTGCGGTGGGCCGCCGCCCGGGCGATGGCCCACGCCGCGGCTATGGACGACCGCAAGCCCAAAGCCCGCGCCCGCTCTCCCGCGGGCAGAGGCTCGCTCAAAAGCTCCTGCAGGCGCCCGTCCGCCGAACGCAGCCAGGCGTCCAGCGCGCCCAACGCCTCCCCGTTGCGCAAGGGAGCAAGATCCAGATCCACTCGCTGGCGCAGCTCGGCGGCCAGCTCGCTCAAGGCGGCCGCCGCCCGCTCCTGAAGGGCCGCGCCGTTGGCCGCGGCCCACCATCCGTCCCGCACCGCCGGCGTCTCCATGGCCATCTCCTCCACGGCCGTCTCTCCGGCGATGGCGCCGAACACCACCGCCTCCGCGAGAGCCATGCTGCCCAAGCGGTCGGCGCCGTGCAACCCGCCCGTGCACTCGCCGGCGGCCAGCAGCCCCGGCACCGTGGTGCGGGCGTAGGCGTCGATGACGAGCCCGCCCATGAAAAAGTGGGCGGCCGGTTTCACGATGATCCACTCTTCCGGGAATCGCACGCCCCGGGCTTGGAACAGCCGCTGCAGGCGGCTGTAGCGGGCGTTGATGCGGTCCGGCGGGACGGCGCTCGCGTCCAGGTACACGCCGCCCTCCACGCCGTTGCCCTGCTGGATCTCGGCGATGATGGCGCACGAACGGGTCGTGCGGGGCGCCCGGTCGCCATCGGGGTGGTAGCGGGCCATGAATCGCTCCCCGTGCCGGTTGCGCAGCACTGCGCCGTCGCCGGTCAGGCTGTCGCTGATGAGCACCTCCACCGGCGTCACCGAACGGGTGGGATGGAACTGCACGAACTCCAGGTCCCTGGCCAGCGCGCCGGCCAGAAGCCCCATGCCGATGCCGTCGCCCATCACGTCAGAGGTGCCGTTGGTCTGCCGCCACAGGTAGGCGCCGCCGCCCGTGGCCAGAATGGTGGCACGCGCGAAGATGGGCAGCAGCTCGTCGCCGTCCCGGCGGTGGACGAGGCAGCCCACCACCCGGCCCTCGTCCACGAGCAGCTGCACCGCCGACGCATACTCCAGCACCTCCGCGCCCGCGGCCTGGGCCGCCTCGGCCAGGGGCACGGTCAGCGCGAGGCCGCTGTTGCGGGTTTCGCCGTGGACGGCCCGCAGCGACCGGGCGGCCGAGTGGCCTGGCACCCGCACCTTGTCCAACTGGCCGTCGGCGGTGGTCGCGAAGTCCACGCCGTAGCGCCGCAGCTCAAACACCCGCCGGCTCGACTCCGCCACGAAGCGGGACACCAGCGCCGGGTCGTTGATGCCGCAGCCGGCCCGGAACATGTCCTCGGCCAGCACCGCCTCGTCCGCGGGCGACATGGCGGCCCCGATGCCGCCCGACGACACCGCCGCGTTGCCGCCGCGCCCGACCCGCCCCCGGCAGGCGATGAGCACCGCCGCTCCCTTCTCGCGGGCCGCCAGGGCCGCCCGCAGCGCGGCCACGCTGCCGCCAATGATGAGCACATCCGTCACCAGGGCCCGGGCGCCGTTTGGGCCCAGCTGAATCTCTTTGGCCATCAAGCCCCGCCTCCGCTCTCGCTCAGCAGCACGCAGTGCTCGGGGGCCAGCCGCACCGGGAGCTGCTGACCGGGCGCCGTGCGCCCGTTGGGATGGGTGCGCATGACCAGCTTCACTCCGAGAACGTCCAGCTCGTACTCCACCTGGCTGCCCAGGTATGTGCGGCGCACCACGGTGGCGCTGTACACGTCCTCCCCGTCCTGGCCCGGCGCGGGCTGCACGTTTTCGGGCCGGATCAGGCACACCAGATCGCCGGCGGGGATGTCCCCCCGCACACTGGCCTTAAGGCGCAGGTGCCCGTCCCGCACCTGCACCGGCACCCGCCCGCCTTCCAGGGGGCCGGCCACGCGCACCGGGATGAGGTTCGCGTCCCCGACGAAGCTGGCCACAAAGGTGTCCGCGGGGTGGGCGTAGATCTCTTCCGGCGTCCCGATCTGGGCCACCCGGCCCTCCCGCATCACCACGACCCGGTCCGCCATGACCATGGCTTCCGACTGATCGTGGGTGACGTAGATGGTGGTGATGCCCAGTTCCCGCTGCAGCCGGCTGATCTCAAAACGCATCTCGTCCCGCAGCTTGGCGTCCAGGTTGGAGAGGGGCTCATCAAACAGCAGGACCCTTGGGTTGCCCACAATGGCGCGGCTCACGGCCACCCGCTGCTGCTGCCCGCCGCTGAGCTGCGTCGGATACCGGTCCGCCAAGGCCTCGATCTTGGTCAGGCGCAGCGCTTCCATCACCCGCCGCTCGAGCTCAGCCTTGGGCACCTTCTTGATCCGCAAGGGAAACGCGACGTTCTCAAATACCGTCATGTGGGGCCAGACCGCGTAGGACTGGAACACCATGCCGATGTCGCGGCCTTCGGGCGGCACGAAGATCTTCTTCTCGCTGTTGACCACCACGGTGTCGCCGAAGAGGATCTGGCCGCGTGTCGGGTGCTCCAGCCCCGCGATGCAGCGCAACGTCGTCGTCTTGCCGCAGCCGCTGGGCCCGAGAAATGCGACGAATTCGCCTTCCTTGACCGTCAGCGTCACGTCTTTGACGGCTTCCACGCCGCCGTCATAGGTCTTGCCCACATGCACCAGGTGCACCGCGCTCATCCTTGCCCGGCCCCCTTCCACTCGGAGCCGACCCGTGCGCCGAAGAAACGCAGCAGGCCCAGGATGATGGCGGTCTGGAGGATGACCAGGACCGCCAAGGCGCTGGCCCTCGTCACCCGGCCGTCGTTCCACAGCTCGTACAGCTGCACCGCCAACACCTCGTTTCCGGGGCTGTACACGAAAACGGAAATGGCCAGTTCCCGCATGAAGATGACCACCAGCGTCACCCAGCCCGCCACCACGCCCGGCTTGATCAGGGGCACCGTGATGCGCCGCAGCATCGTGAGGAAGTTGGCGCCGAACACCCGGGCGCTCTCCTCCAACTCCCGGTGCACCTGCACCAGGGAGGAGGCGGCCGCGTTAAGCCCCACGGGGAAGAAGTGCGTCATGTACCCGACGAGCAGGATCCCAAGGCCCCCGTAGAGCACCAGCGGCGGCCGCAGGTAGGCGATGAGCAGCGCCACGCCCAGCACCACCGACGGCACGGCGGTGGGCAGCATGGCGAAATAGCCGAGGCCCTGCGCCAGCGGGTCCTTGCGCCGCACGGTGATGAAGGCGGCCACCACCGCCAGGGCCATGGTCAACGTCGCCCCGCCCACCGACAGGATGAGGCTGTTCTTCATCGCGTTCCACGTCATGGGCGTTTCAAACAGGGCGACGTAGTTGGCCAACGTGAAATCGGACGGCGCAAACGTGGGCCGCCAGAAGCTGAGCAGCGAGCCGTACACCAGCGACAGGATGGGCATTACCGCCGCCAGCAGCATGTACAGCAGGCAGAAGGCCAGCGCCACCCAGCGGAAGGGGCCCAGGCGGATGACCCGCGGCCGGAAGCCCCGCCCCGTCACCGTCACAAAGGAGCCGCGGGAGGTGAGCCGGTTGCGCAGCCACGTCAGGGCGACGGCCACCACCACCAGCACCATCCCTAAGGCCGTGGCCAGCGGCAGATTGGGCGGCCACAGCTTGGCCTGCTGGTGAATGGTGGTCGAGTACACATACATCCCGCCGGGCACACCCAACAGGGCCGGAATGGTGAACTGCCCGGCCGAGAACACAAAGGCCAGCAGGGCGCTGGAGGCGATGGCGGGCAACACCAGCGGCAGGGTGATCTTGCGAGCCACAGTCCAGCCGTTGGCGCCGGCGGCGAAGGCGGCTTCCTCCATGGTGGAGTCCATGGAGCTCAGCGCCCCCGCCACGAAGTTGATGACGTATGGCGAGTAGTACAGACCCATGACGAAGGCCACGCCCCAGACGCCGTAGATGTTGATGGGTCCTAAGTTTCCTTCGATGCCCAGCCACTGCCGGAGCAGGATGTTGACCAGCCCCGTGCGGGGCGCGAGCAGGTTGCTCCACGCGAGCGCCCCGAGCAAGGGCGGCGTCACGAAGGGCAGGATGGCTAGCGCGTTCAGCTGCCGGGCGAAGGGCATGTCCGTGCGGGCCAGACACCAGGCCACGGGCAGGCCGATGAGGAGGCAAAAGAACATGGTCCCGGCCGCCAGGAGCAGCGTGTTCAGCCCTCTCTGCAAGAGGGCTGGATCGGTGAACAGCCGCTCGTACCAGCGCAGGGTGAAACCGGCCACGTTGGTGGACGGCCGGAAGCTGATGACGACCAGCCACACCGTGGGCAGCGTGACCATGAAGGCCACCACCAGGACCACCGGCATGGAAATCAAGTTGGTCCAGTTGAACCAGCGCCCAAGCCTTGCCCGCAGCGCCCCCGAAGAGAGGGCCACCGGGTACGCCCCGACCGCCTTGTCCGTCGCAGGCGCTCTGCGCATGCCTCAGACCCCCCCGGCCTGCGCCCGCAACTCGGCCATGGCCGCTTGGAACCGCTCCTTAAACCATACCGGCTTGCGCGGCACCCGCCGCTTGACGCCGTCGCCCTTCACCTTGGCCACGATCAGCCACGGCCCGGGAGTCGCCAACGCGCGGCGCGCGGTTTCCTTGAACGAGTCCAAGTCCCGCACGGTGGCCGTATTGTCGATGCCCGCCGCCCGGGCCAGCCGCTCCAGGTCCGCCCCCCGGGCGGTGTGGGTCTTCTGGCCGCCGGTGGACTCGTATTCCTCGTTGTCCCACACGATGAGCACCAGGTTGGCCGGCCGCAGCACGCCGATGGTCACCAGGGACCCCAGGTTCATAAGGAGCGCCCCGTCCCCCTCCAGCGAGATGACCTTGGTCTGCGGCATGCTGCGCGCCAGCCCCAGCGCGACGGAAGACGCCATTCCCATCGCGCCGAAGAGGTAGAAGTTTTCGGGCCGGTCCTTGGCGCCGTGCAGATCAAAGGTGGTCCGGCCCAGCGAAGACACGATGGGCTCCTTGTCCACAAGCTCTAAGAGGGCTTGCGTAGCCTGGAACCGGCTCATGGTCATACCGGCTTCCCTCCCGTCAGCCGGGTGGTCAAAATCAGCGCCACCGGGAACTGGGTGGAAAAGGCCAACTGGCACGCACCTTCCACCACTTCGCTGATCTCGTCCTCATGGTAAATGGGGAAACTCTGGATGCCGATGGCCCCCAACACCTGCGGCACCGCTCGGCCCAGCGGCACCTGGCACGGATTGAACTCCTTCAAGCCGCCCCGCTCGCCCACCAGGAGCAAGATGGGAATCTTGCAGGCCACGTTCAGGGACGCCAGCGCGTTCACCGAATTGCCGACCCCGCTGGCTTGGATGATGAGCGCCCCCCGGCGGCCGCCCAGATACGCGCCCGAGAGCACCCCGACGCCCTCTTCCTCCCGCGTGACGGAATAGACGTCCACCTCCGGCGCGTTCTCAAGCCGCTCCAAGAGCTCCCCGGTCATCTCGTCGGGCACGTACGCCATCGCCCGGATTCCGTTGGCCAATAGCGCCTCCGCCATGGCCTCATGCCAGCTCATGCCTCTCCCCCCGCCGTCTGTCAAATTCGTTGCCGCATTGTCGCCGGACGGCCGGTGCCGCCGCCGGCAGCCGACCGGCAGCCGCCGGTGTTCCCTGGCCCGCCGCCCGGCGCATGCGGCATGCCGGCCGCATAAGTTTCCGGCCGTCCTGAGCTCCGTCGCACCCCTAGTCGCTGGGCCCGATGAGCACCAAGCGCTCCTCCGTCATCTCCCGGATCGCGTAGCGCGGCCCTTCCTTGCCGTAGCCGCTGGCCTTGACGCCGCCGTAGGGCATCAGGTCCGCCCGGGTGCTGGAGGTGTCATTGATGACGACGCCGCCCACCCGGAGCGTGCGGGCCGCCCGCAGCGCCCGGTCCAGGCTGCGGGTGAAGACGCCCGCCTGCAGGCCGTAGGGCGAGTCGTTGACCCACTGCAGCGCTTCCTCAAAGTCCCGGTACGGCACGATGGACACCACAGGCGCGAAGATCTCCTCGCACACGACCCGCGCGTCCCGGGGCACGTCCGTCAGGATGGTGGGATGGATGACAGGCCCCTCGCGGGTGCCGCCCAGCACCACCCGGGCCCCGCCCCGCACGGCTTCCTGAATCCACGCCTCGGCCCGCCTGGCTTCCCGCTCACTGATCATGGGCCCCACGTCCGTGGCCGGGTCCTCGGGGTCGCCCACCACCAGCTGCCGCGCCGCCTCGCTCAGCGCCGCCACAAACGGCTCCACCACGCTCTCGTGCACGTACAGCCGCTGCACCGACGTGCACACCTGCCCCGCCTTGCGGAACGCCCCGCGGCAGCACTGCCGCGCCGCCCGGGTGAGGTTCGCGTCCTCGCAGACGATGGTGGCGGACACGTTCCCCAGCTCCAGCTGGGTCCGGCGCAGGCCCGCGGCCTGGGCGATGCGCCGCCCCACCGCGGTGCTGCCGGTGAAGGTGTAAAAGCCTATGCGCTCGTCGGCCAGCAGCGCCTCGCCCACGGGGTCGCCGGGCCCCAAGACCACGTTGATGAAGCCCGGCGGCAGACCGGCGTCCAAGAGCATCCGGGCCAGGGTCAGCGCGGCCAGGGGCGTGTACGTGGACGGTTTCAGCACCACCGCGTTGCCCGCGGCCAGGGCCGGCCCCACCTTGTGGGCCACGGTGTTGAGAGGCGAGTTGAAGGGCGTGATGGCGCACACGACGCCCACGGGCACCCGGATGGTGAAGGCCAGCCGCCCTTCAAACCCCGGCGCGCCCTCGATGGGCACCATCTCCCCTTCAATGCGCTTGGCCTCTTCCGCCGACGTGAGCATGGTCTGCACGGCCCGGTCCACGTCGTTCAAGCAGTCCTTGATGGTGAAACCGGACTCGCGCGCGATTTCCCGGGCCAACTCCTCCCGGCGCCGGGCGATCTCGTCGGCCACCTGCCTCAAGATCTGAAACCGGCGCTGGGGCGGCGGCGGGCCTTGCCTGGCGGCCTCCACCGCGGCGTCTACGGCCTGCCGCACCACGTCCGCATCGGCCTCTTCGGCGATGGCCAGCACTGCGCCGGTGTACTTGTGCAGCACCGGCTGCTCCGAGCCGCCACCCACCCACTGCCCGGCAATGAGGTTCCTCACTCGCGGTTCAGACGCCATCTTCATAGCCTCCTGAACGTCTTTGCATAACCATGCCACGTGGACCGCCGCAGCACCGGGCCGGCAGCTCCATGCCCAAGCCCTGCAATTTGCACCGCGGCGGAGCCGTGTCGACGACGTTGCGCAGCCATGCCATCTAGCCGCCTACAAACCCAACAGACGGCGCGGATTGTCGACGAGCATCCGCCGCACATCCTGAGGGTCAATTCCGCAGCGGATCATCGACTGCGCAAACATGCGCAGCCCCTCTACGGGGGAAGGATTGTGCAACTGGCCAAAGTCGCTGGCCAAGAGCGTCCGCTCCGGCCCCACCGCCTTGATCGCGGCCGCGATGTCCGCGGGGACGACCCGATCGTGCAGAGGCATGCACGCGACGAAACAATGCTCGATCCACGCCCCCATCTCCGCCAGTCTCACCTGATCCTCGACGCTGAGGGTCGGCCCGACCGCCCGCGTCATGGGATGGGTGATGACGATTTGGTGCCCAATTTGCCCGCAATCTCCACGGCAACCGGGTTCAGCCCTCCGCAGGGACGGTCCAGGCACAGGCTGCCGAACACGGTAAAACCGTTTCTCTCCTCAGTGACCAGTTGCGCCAGAGGCGTCGTGCAGTAGTCGTGGCTCTTAAAAACGAGGCCCGCCATGCCCGCCTCTTACGAGTCGGAAGCCGTCTACCGCCGGCGACGGAACCCCCTTTCCTGATCCCGTCCTCCCGCGGCGCTAAAATTGCTCGTTATACTGAGCCGGATCGATTTGGGCCTCCACCACCAGCGGCCGGTCCAGCCCCATCCAGCCGTCGATGGCGGCGGCGAA
>DATCKT010000071.1:0-2421 GCA_036562195.1 Limnochordales bacterium | reverse complement strand
CAGCACGACGTTGCGGATCTGCGGCGCTTGATACCGTTTCAACGATGACCCCCTCCTGTCGCCCTGCAGATTGAGCGGCGCCTCCGCATGATGCTTCGGTAATCCGGGGTCTCTTCCCTCCCTCGCCAGGCCGCCCCTAGCCGCCCTGTTGGGCCTCGGTCATGGCCCGCATCACCATCTTTAGGTCTTCCCAGGCCAGCTTCTTGTTGGATGGAAACCGGAGCAGCGCTGCCGGGTGGAACGTCACGGCCAGCAGCCGTCCATTCCACTGGTACAGGCGACCGCGGCTTTTGCTGACGCCGTGGCCGGGACCAAGGAGGCGGTTGGCCGCGGTGGCCCCCAGGCAGACGATGAAGCGCGGGTTGATCAGTTCTATCTGCCGCCGCAAGAACGGCCAGCAGGCGTCGGCCTCGTCGGGCTGCGGCGTGCGGTTGCCGGGTGGGCGGCACTTGACGACGTTGGCGATGTACACGTCCTGGCGCTTTAGGCCCATCGCCTCGATCATGCGGTCAAGGAGCTGCCCCGCTCGCCCGACGAACGGGCGGCCCTGCAGATCCTCCTGCTCCCCGGGCCCTTCACCGACGAACATAAGGCGTGCCTGGGGGTTGCCCTCGCCAAACACCACTTGCCTGCAGCCGGCCCGCAGGCGGCACCGGTTGCAGGCCCGGGCGATGGCGGCCAGCTCCTCTAGGGAATGTACGGGCGGCAGGACGGCCAAGGGATCCGGAGCGGATGCCGGCTCTTGGCGCCGCGGGAGCGTCTGGCTTTGGAGCAACAACGGCGCAGGATCCGCCTCAGCGGGCGGCGCCGCCGGAGGCGTTGACCCCCTTGGTGGTCCGCCCGGTGAAGGGGCTGCAGCAGGTGTGGGCACCAGTGCACCGTTCGGTTCCCGGCCGGCTGTGGACGCAGCGGCAGGATCCGCCGGCGGCGGCGGGCTCACGGACGGGTCGGGGCCGGGCGCGGCAACGGAGCCGGAGGCCTCGGTCGCTAAGCCGGACGGCACGGGCCCGGTTTCCGGCGGAGCGGGATCGGGCGCACTGGGAGTGAACAAGGGCAAGGTGAGCTGTCCGAACGTCACAGAGGACATCTCCTCCCTTCCGCTGCGCCGGCGTTCAGTGGGGAAGCGTGACCGCCAGCTCCCGCCGGCGCGGGTCCCATGAAACGGAGGCGCCAAATGCGGCCGCCACCTCCGGCGGGCCGTAGGTTCGCCCGGAGCGCAGCACCGGCGCCACGGCCAGCGGCACCGGCCCCGCATGGGAAAAGGCCTCCCGGGCGCCTATCACCAACACGATGAACCCCTGGGCGCCGCGGGCGGTCAGCCGCTGCTCGGCCGCCTCCCAGTGCAGGCTCAGCCCCAGAAGGCTAGCCCAATCGCGCATCGAGATCAACACGTGTTCGCCCTGAACCACCGGCGGGTCCTGGAGCGCCCAGGGCGCACCGTTGACCGAAAAGGCCAGGTAGTCGGCGGGGCGCCGGCTCCATACGCTCACCGGCCGCGCCCTTTCGCCCACAATGAGCCGCTCGCCGGCCCCGTCCGCCAGCAGCCACCGCAGCGCCAGGGGCGGGCCCGACGCCCACAACTCAAGCGTCGAAGGGGTCACCCGCCACAGGCCCAATCCCCCGGCGTACTGGCTCGCCACCGAGACCCGCGGCTCCCCGCGCCAGCGGACGGGCTGCATAAAGTCAAAGGGAAGGCGGGTGTCATACAGCGGCGTCCCGGCAGGCACGAGCTGCTGGTCTTGCCACGTGTAACGGTACAGCAGCCGTTCATCGGTAGCGACGAGCACCTGGGGCGCGCCCGCGGTGTGGAGGTCCACTGCCAGGGAAACCGGCGTACCCCAGACGAACGCCTGGGCCGCGGGCTCGGTCATGGGCCACCGCCACACGGTGACCGCGCTGGCCTGGTCGGTCACAATTAGGCCGGGCCGGCCGTCGCCTCCCAGGTCGGCCAGTTGGAAGTGCAACACCGGGCTCCAGCCGGCCGGCGACCGCCAGAGAACCTGCCAGACGCGTTCGCGCCAGCCCAGGACCACCAGTTCGCCGGCCTCACTCAAGACCACCAACTCGTCGCGGCCGTCGCCGTCCGGATCGCCCGCGGCCAGCGCGCTCACCGGCGACCACAAGTACGGCGTCTGTCCCAGAAGCGTCCAGCGCCGTCCCGTCCAGGCAAACACGTACACGGCACCCGCGTTGGCCGTGCCGACCACCAGCTCAGGCACGCCGTCGCCTGTTACATCCCCGCTGCCCACCGCCGTCGGCGGCGAGGGTAAGGCGGGGAGCTGGGCCAAGTTGAGCCAGGTGGTCGCGTCCCCTGCGGCGGGCGGGGGCGCGAACACGGCCAATCCTTCCGGCCCGGTTAGGACCAGTTCGGACTGGCCATCGCCGTCCACGTCCACCCAAGCCGCCGCGGTAGCCGGGCCG